>CADBML010000119.1 GCA_902795825.1 uncultured Bacteroidales bacterium | reverse complement strand
TGGCCGGAAGATTGCTTAGATGTTCCTCCAATGCATCAAAGGCTTCAAACCAGTCAGTATACTTTGGCACAGTATTTAACCCTGCATACTGCTTCATCGCTTTCCCGAAGTTGCGAAGTTGGACTCTTTGCGTAGAACGATGCGAGCCCACGAAACTGAAATCATAATTCATCTTGAAGTAGTGATCTACAAGAAAGGTCTTTCCAACTCGCCTTCTCCCATAAACGATAACAAATTCAGATCGGTCAGAATCCATGCAATCCCGCAGCATAGAGCACTCTCTTTCTCTCGCAATAAGTTTCTTTTCCATAACAATCCATTATTTGTGGGCAAAAATACAAAAATTTATTGAGAAAAGCTTATATATTGACATATTTTTGCCCCAAAACGCGATAATTTAGTTGTTTTTGGGGCAAAATTGAGTTCACACATAAAGTAAGCGTGTCCATATCTCCAATGTGATTGCGCCGTCGACGCGAAGTGATTGACACCGTAAGCACTCATTCTACTTTAATTTAACTCCTCAACCCCATAGAGCCATTTCCCGTTGCGAAACCCTTTCTTAAAACATCAAACTCTCCTCTCTAAACTTTAACTCTAAACTTTAACATCAAAACTATTGCAGATGTCGGAAATAATTGGTAAATTCGCTTTTTGAATCTTTGTTATGAACTTCGACGACTATATTTTCCACATGCCGCTGAAGGTGCGCGACTACGAACTCGACGCCGAAGGCATTGTGAACAACGCCAACTACCTCCATTACATGGAATATACCCGCCATGAGTTTTGCGAACAGGCGGGTGTCTCTTTCAAGGCCATGCTCGACGAAGGCATCGTGCCAGTGGTGAGAAAAATCGAAATCGAATATCTCAGTTCGCTCCGCTCGACCGACGTAGCCGAAAGTTGCATCCGCTACGAGCGCAAAGGGGCGAAATTCATCTTCTATCAAGACATCTTCCGTGGCGACGAACTTATCGCCCGCGGCATCGTCACAATCGTCAGCATCGAAAACGGCCGCCTCTCGCGCGGCGAACGTCTCGCCGAATATTTCAAAGACTACGAGCGATGATTTCCCCTTACGAAATAGCGTTTGCCTCCCTGAAAGGAATCACTCAGGTTTTCGCCGCCAATATCCTTGAACATATAGGCAGCGAAGAGCGCTTTTTCGCCCTCTCGGAGCGTCAGCTCGCCGCGGAAATGGGCTTTGACAGCAAAGTGTTCGCCCGCGACTACCGCGACAAACTGCTCGAGCAAGCCAACCAAGAAGCAGACTTCATCGCCTCAAACAAAATATCGACATTCTACTACCGCAACGACGACTATCCCCAGCGGCTCAACGATTGCGAGGACGCTCCCCTACTCCTTTACGGCCTCGGCGAATGCGACCTCAACGGAGCGCACTTCGTCAGCATCGTCGGGACGCGCCATGCCACGCCTTACGGCAAAGACTTCGTCAACCGGCTGGTCGCCGACCTGTCGAAAATGCTCGAAAATGTGGTGATTGTCAGTGGCTTGGCTTATGGAGTTGATGCCGCCGCCCACAATGCCGCCTTGCAATGCGAAGTGCCAACGACTGCAGTGCTTGCCCATGGGCTTTCGACGATTTACCCGTCGGCCAACCGCAATCTCGCCGCGAAAATCGCCAACGGCGGCGGGCTGTTGCTCAGTGACTATCAGTCGTCTATGCCCTGCCACAAAGGAAACTTCGTAGCTCGCAACCGTATCATCGCCGGACTGGCCGACTGCACTGTGGTGGTGGAGTCGGATCTCAAGGGAGGTTCGCTCATTACGGCTCGCCTCGCCGCCGGTTATTGCCGCGACGTATTCGCCCTCCCCGGCAGAACGTCCGACAGATACAGTGCCGGCTGCAACCGGCTGATTGCCAACAACGGAGCATCACTCGTCACTTCTGCCGACGACATCGTCAACGCCATGCGATGGAACGCCCGCAAGCCCGAAGAAAACCAGCCTTCGCTTTTCCGCGAACTTTCAGCCGAAGAGCAGGCAATCGTCGATTACCTCACCTCAGCCGGCGAAGCCCACATCAACGAAATATGCGTCAACGTCGGCATACCCATCGCCAAACTCACCGGCATCCTCATCGACATGGAATTCGACGGACTTGTACTCACCTACCCCGGAAGCAAATATCGTTTAGCATAACTATCTGATAATTATTAACTTTAAAATATAACTACCATGGCTAAAAAAATCGTTCCCGAATCGGAATTTATCATCAACCCCGACGGCAGCGCATTCCACATCCACGTGCGCCCCGACCAACTCACCGACCGCATCATCATGTGCGGCGACCCCGCACGCGTCAGCGTAATCGCCTCGTTCTTCGACGAGCAGACCTTTGAAGTAAGCTCACGCGAATTCCACACCATCGGCGGCACATTCAAAGGCAAACCCATCATGTGTATCTCCCATGGCATCGGCCCCGACAACATCGATATCGTCATCACCGAACTCGATGCCCTCGCCAACCTCGACTTCGAAACCCGCGAAATCAAAGAGAACCATCGCCAACTGACGATGGTGCGCATCGGCACATCCGGCGCCCTTCAACCCGAACTCGACCTCGGCACTCCCGTAATCGCCGAAAACTCAATCGGGTTCGACGGCGTATTGAACTACTACGCAGGCCGTAACGATGTGGCTAACCTCGAATTCGAAAAAGCCTTCTGCGAACATGTGGGTTGGAATCCGACATGGGCAAAACCCTACGTCGTGCCCGCCGATCCGAGCCTCGTGGAGCAAATCGGCCGTGACGACATGGTGCGCGGCAACACGATTTCCGCTGTCGGCTTCTATGGTCCGCAGGGCCGCGAAGTGCGTCTCGCCCTCGCCAACCCCGACCTCAACAGCCGAATCGAATCGTTCCGCTTCCACGACCGCAAAATCACCAACTACGAAATGGAATCGGCTCCGCTGCAGGGTCTCGGCAAACTGATGGGCCACCGCTGCATGACTGTGTGCTCAATCATCGCAAACCGTATGGCAAAGAACGCCAACGCAAACTACAAGGATGCCGTCACGAACCTCATCCGCACGGTGCTCGACCGCATTTGATTTCAAGCCAAAGCTTGCGGGACATTTTCCAATCCCCGCAGGCTTATTACTTTCACGATTATGAAACGTATTTTTTTCGTGACCCTTTCACTTCTCGCTTTTCTACTCGGCAGTGCCACTTCCAGTTGGCTTGACGCCACCCCGAATTCGTTGAAAGTCGATTACGAGGCAATAAAAAAATTCGTCAATGAAAAGCCCGAAGAGCATCAAGCGCTTTTTGAGCGTTTTGTCAGCGCCGACACCACTCTCTCGCTTGAAGAGGTCGCTATCATATACTACGGCAACCGCATCAAGCCGCTAATGTATCCCGGAGGCAATCCTGACGCCAAAAATTACAACGTCCGCAAACTTAATTCCGAAGAAAAATGGATGGAATCGCTCGAGGCATCCGACGCCAAAAACCTTGTAGCCCCCACCGAGTTGCGTACTCAATGGGACGCTTGCGTCGCGGCCTACAGCATCAAGGACCAATGGCGCCTCCTCCCATACTTCATCCGCTATCGCCAACTCGTAAACGTGATTATCGCATCGGGTGATGGCAAATCCACCGAAACTGCATTCAAAGTGGTTAATGTGGACGATGAAAGTGTGGTGATGATTCAATCTTTAGGCATCACGTCAATTGGTACGCAAGCGCTGATTTACGTCAACAACGTTCCTTTCGACAAAATCACAGCCAAAGCCGGCGACGAAGAAAAAACCATTTTCTTCGACATTACCCTTTGGTTCGAGTTCCTCGCCAAAGCCCTATCAAATTAAACAAACTGGTCCATATTAATTTGATGGACCAGTTTATCCCCCTCTGAAAACAATACTGAGATTATCTTTCAAACCGTATGTTTTTTAATATCATGAGAACAAAAAGACACTCAATTACAATGATTGTCTTATCTGCTTTTATATCTTTTACGACACAGACTATTTCAGCGGACGAATTCTCTTCGGGGAATTTACTATTTACTGTCAATGGGCAGAATTCTGTTTCAGTGTCCTATTGCGATGACAAACCGTTCAATGGAAAACTGAAAATACCTAATCAGGTCAAACATAATGGTAAGACTTATTCAGTAACTACAATTAAGAATAGAGGATTCGAAAACTGCTATGGGCTCAAATCTATAATAATACCAAACACTATTTCTTTAATTGAAAGTTGTGCTTTTAGAGATTGTGTTAACCTTAAAAAGGTCTCCCTTCCTAATTCTCTAAAGAAAATAGGTGATTGTGCGTTTCAAAACTGTCAAAGTTTATCCTCATTGATAATCCCCGATTCTGTCACGTGGATTAGTTGGGCCGCATTCAAAGGTTGCTCTGGTTTAAAGTCGGTTATGATTCCTAATTCCGTTAAATTTCTTGAATTTTCGGCTTTCGAAGATTGCGTCAATTTGACATCAGCAACAATTCCCGAATCCGTCCACGACATTATGGACTTCACTTTTAGAGGTTGCGAAAAATTGGAGTTTGTTAGCATTCCCCAGTCCGTCACTTATATTCATTGTCAGGCGTTCCGTGGTTGTTCAAATTTGAAGGACGTTTCTATTCCCAGTTCAGTCACTAAAATTGGGAAATCTGCTTTCGAAGATACTCCTTGGTTTGAAAATCAATCAAGTGGAATGGTTTATATTGGGAATGTTGCCTACACTTATAAAGGCGATATGCCTCAAAACACGCATATAATTATACCGGAAAACATTGTCAGCATCTCAGATATGTGTTTTGAACGACAACAAAATCTCTCTTCTATTACTTTTCCCGCGTCAATAACCGAAATTGGCGATTTGGCATTCTCCGATTGCGCGGGATTGAATTCTATAGAACTCCCTGAGAATTTATCAGAAATGGGCATGGGCACATTCCGCGGATGCTCTTCGCTTAAAAGTGTAATATTTCATAATAGATTAAAGAGTATTAATCAATCCACTTTCAAAGACTGTTCTAATCTGACCTCTATCAATATTCCGTCTTCAGTAAATAGAATAGGCTCTTGGGCATTCTATGGTTGTGAGCGATTGGAAAATATAACTATTCCAGAATCTGTTGAATTTATTGGTCAAGAGGCTTTTGCCGGCTGTTCTAAATTAGCATCTGTTTCTATACCTAAATCTGTAAAACGAGTTGAGATGGGCGCATTCAATTATTGTGACAACTTATCATCTATTAGCGTAGATCCGAACAATCCATATTTAGACTCACGCAACAACTGTAACGCTATCATAGAAAAAGTCGACGACAACCGACTTACACTTGTTGTTGGGTGTAACACGACTATAATCCCTGATTCCATTACACTTATAAAAGATTGGGCTTTTAGAGGCTGTAAAGGTATTACTTCTGTTGTCATCCCAAATACAGTAAATTATATGGGCCGAGCAACATTTGAAGATTGTGATAATCTAAATTCTATTGTACTATCAAACAGCGCAAAAAACATTGAAAGCCGTTTCTTAAACAATTGTAATAATTTGACATCTGTAATCATTCCCGATTCTGTGACTGAAATCCAATTCGACGCTTTCCACGGATGCTCTAAATTATCGTCTATCACAATACCTCCTTCTGTCGAAAAAATTTCCGCCGACGCATTTAGTTTATGTAATGATTTGTCTGCTATTACTGTTGCCCCCGATAATCCATTTTTCGACTCAAGGGACAATTGTAACGCAATAATTGAGAAATCAACTAACAAACTGATTGTTGGTTGCAACAATTCGGTTATACCTATTTCAGTGAAAGAGATTGGTGATTATGCATTTTCATATTGCTCAATGTTAGACTTAATAGTTATTCCAGATTCCGTTCGCATTATTGGCACCGGAGCATTTAAGGGTTGTTCAAGTTTATCATCAATTAACATCCCCAATTCAGTAGAACATATCGGATTTTCAGCCTTTCGTGACTCAAATTTGTTGTCATTTACCATCCCTTCCAATACCGACATTGAGGTCGAACAAAATATGTTTGATACTCCTTGGTATAAGAATCTTCCAAATGATTTGTTTTATTTGGGAAAGAATGCGTATTTCTATAAAGGGAAAATTCCGAATGACACAAGCATTATTATAAAAAACGGCACGCAAAAAATTGGTCATAATTGTTTTGCCAACCAATCAAAATTAAAATCAATAACGATTCCTAATTCAGTCAGCATTATTTGCTCATATGCATTCTCCAATTGCTCAGGATTGACACATATTGAAATTCCAAATTCCGCAACCGACATTGAAGAATACGCTTTCAGCGGATGTAGTAGTTTAATTTCTGTATCTATTCCCAATTCTGTCAAACAAATAGAAAACTATGCATTCGGCGATTGCGTCGGATTAGCGTCTGCCTCAATTCCCAACTCTGTTGAAACCATTGATAGCGGTACTTTCTATAACTGCACTGGTTTGACATCCGTGATAATTCCTGAATCTGTCACCGACATATATAAATTGGCTTTTGCAAATTGCAAAAGTCTAAAAACGATTACTAACTTTGCCGAAAATCCACAAGATGTTGAATACGATGCGTTCGAAGGCGTTGATTGCAGTAAATGCACACTTAGAGTGCCTCACAAGTCGGTCAAATTATATAAATTAGCCCCAGTTTGGAAACGGTTCAATATCAAGGCAATAAAGTAAATTTCCACACGGAAATCATAGATTAACGCTTTTATTAGTCAACGGGCTTCAGCCCGATTGTGGCTGCGTGGCGAAACATGAAGTCGTATGCCGCATCGCGCTCGTTGGGAATCACGCCGTCGAGGATGGCATCCTTTATGGCGTCTTTGATCAGTCCCACCTCACGCGACTGAGGGATGTCGAAAATGCGCATAATATCCTCCCCCGAAATCGGCGGCTGGAAGTTGCGGATTCGGTCTTTTTCCTCAATCTCCACAAGTTTGCGGCGAACAACCTGATAATTGTCCAAAAAACGTTGCACCTTATCGACATTTTTCGATGTGATGTCGGCTTCGCAAAGAATCATCAAGTCGTCGATATCGTCGGCGGCCTCGAAGAGCATCCGGCGCACGGCAGAATCAGTCACCACGTCCTCCACCAGCGCAATCGGCCGCATGTGAAGCTCTACAAGCTTCTGCACATACTTTAGATGCTCATTCATTGGCATCTTCATCCGTCGGAAAATGCCCGGAATCATTTTGGCTCCGACAAAATTATGGTTGTGGAAAGTCCATCCGGCCTTCTCGTCCCAGCGTTTCGTCACGGGCTTGGCGATGTCGTGAAAAAGCGCCGCCCAGCGAAGCCACACATTGTCCGACTTGGCTGCCACATTGTCGAGCACTTGGAGAGTGTGAAGGAAATTGTCTTTGTGTCCCCGTCCGTTGATCGTATCCACTCCTTTCAGGGCTTGGAGTTCGGGGCAAACCAAAGCGAGCAGACCAGAGGATTCAAGCAACATCCAACCAACGGAAGGCTTCGGCGAGGCCATGATTTTCATAAGTTCATCCACTATTCTCTCCTCCGAAATAATCTTTATCCGCTCCACATTGCGACCGATGGCATCGAATGAATCGGGATGGATTGTAAAACCCAATTGGGTTGCGAACCTGATGGCACGCAACATCCTGAGCGGATCGTCGGAATAAGTGATGTCCGGATCCAATGGTGTGCGGATAATGTGCTTCCTCAAGTCAGCAACACCATTGAACGGGTCGATAAGGGAGCCGAACTTGGGAGCATTTACGGCCACGGCCATCGCGTTGATGGTGAAGTCGCGCCGCGACAAGTCGTCGTCGAGCGTTCCGTCCTCGACAATGGGCTTGCGGCTTTCTCTTCGGTACGACTCCTTGCGTGCGCCGACAAATTCGAGTTCCACGTCACCGCAGGTTATGTGGGCGGTGCCGAAATTTTTGAACACCGACAGCCTCGCTTTCTTGCCCATCTCAGCCTTGACAGCTTCGGCAAGCGCGATGCCGCTGCCGACAGCGACGAAATCTACATCCTTAGAATCGCGGTTGAGGAAAGTGTCGCGCACATAGCCGCCGACAGCATAGCAATCCAATCCAAGACTATCAGCCACGCGACCCACCATGGCTATTTCGTCACAGCTGAAATTGCCAATGATGGGCAACTGCAGCATAAACAAGCGGGTAAGGTCGTCGAAAGAATCCACCGCCATATCGGCGCCTTTGACCTTCCCGAAACCATAGCGGGCTGCCACCATAGCCACTCCCGCCTCTCGCGCCGAATCGGCATCTCCTTGAGTGTCACCAACATACGCAGGCGCTTTCAGATTATGCTTCTCTACTATTTCGCGTATATTTTGAGCTTTCGATTTCCCATTTTCGCCATGGCTTAGCGTGTCGGTGAAAAAGTCGGTCAATCCGGTAAAACGCAAGAAATTCCGCAGCCCATCAGGTCCGCAGTTGCTCACCATAAACAGTTTGTAACGCGACGACAGCCAGCTGACACCGTATGCCACGCCGTCAAACAGCTGACCGCCCAGATGAGGCATCATTTTGCGCTCGTTTTCTTCAAGCGCCTTCAAAAATGCACCACGGTCGAGAGGCAAGCTGATGAGTGTGTCGAGAATCTTATCGAGCGTCATTCCCATGCAACTGGCAACCTGCTCGGCGTCGATTCTCACGTCGGGATATCCCATTTGGGCAAGGGTGGTGTTCCAAACCCTCGCATACGAGTCGGTGGCATCCCAGAGGGTGCCGTCCATGTCGAATATGATGCTGTCAAAAAGGGTCATTTTGTGGAGGAGGGAGTGAATGTGATGCCTATTTGTTCGACACTGCGCAGGGTGTCAACCCGCATGATGTGCCTCACGCTGACCAATGCGCTATCGCCCATGACGACATGGTCGGCAACACGCACCGATGTTTGATAACGTGGACCGAAACCGTCGCCGAGCCAATTACCGTATTTATCGGCAAGTCGGATGTTGACCGTGTCGCGGCACAGCGACGTGGAATTATTGTAAGTCACCTCCAGCCAAAGATTTTGGAACAAGTAGTCGGAGTTGTGCCTCACATTAACGTCGAGCGTGCCTGCGGCATGACTGTCGTCGATTTCCGTCACAAACGAGAGCGTATCGCCATAAGCCCACCCCGACGATTCGACATCGGCATAAGCCATAAACTCGTTTCTGTCGCCACATCCCGCAAAGAAGAGAGCCAACATCATGGTCAGTGAAAGAAGCGGACGGTACATTTAGCTATTGTTATCGGAGTTTGGTGTCTGACCCTGTTGAGGTTCGTGGTCTTGCCGCCGTTGAAAACCGTTCTTTCGACCACGCTGCTGGAATTGGCCGCGCTGATTATGCTGCTGCCGGAATTGTTTTCCTCGTTGACGCTGATTGCCATTGGCCGACGATGGTTCGGAGGTGACATCAGTAGGCTCAACGTCGGCAGTGTCGGCTACAGCCGCCGGCTTATTTTCGGCAACACCTTCGCCACCTTCGTTCTCCTGACGGTTTTTCTTGAATTTGTTCTTTTTACGTTTCTTTTTGTCGAAGCGGGTGACGCTGTCTTGACCGACGATATCGTTAAAGCCGGCTGGCGCTTGCTTGCGTTCGGAGGCTTCCCCCATAAGCGAATCAGGCTTCTCGCCGTTCTTGTTCATGGCAATCACATCGAACGCGCGTTGGGCATCGATAGTTACAAGATTGACGGGCATCGACTTGTCAGTCGAATAAGTGATTTGCTTCTTGAAGATGTCGGTCTTAAAATGGTAATATGTGGCGGTGGCTGTTTCGAGGGCGATTTCCTTCGAGGGCATCCTCTTGTTTGTCTCGGCGTACGTGTCAACCTCGAAGTTGAGGCAACATTTGAGTTTGGCGCATTGACCGGCGAGTTTTTGGGGATTTAGTGAAATGTCCTGATATCGCGCGGCGGAAGTGGAAACGGAAACGAAATTCGTCATCCAACTTGCGCAGCACAGCGGACGGCCGCAAGGACCGATACCGCCAATGCGGCCGGCTTCCTGACGAGCGCCTATCTGCTTCATTTCAATCCGTATCTTGAACACATCGGCAAGCACCTTGATCAGCTGGCGGAAATCGACGCGGCCGTCGGCAATATAGTAGAAAATCGCCTTCGTGCCGTCGCCTTGATATTCGACATCACCTATTTTCATCTGCAGCTTAAGATCTTCGGCTATCTTTCGGGAGCGAATCATCGTATCCACCTCTTTTGCCTTTGCCTCTTCGAATTTTTCCAAATCGGCTGGCTTCGCTTTGCGGAACACCCGTCGGATTTCGGCATCCTTGCGCAGATTGGCTTTCTTCATCTGAATGTTGACCAATTTGCCCACAAGCGAGACGGTGCCGATGTCGTGACCCGGAGAGGCCTCAACAGCCACAACATCGCCGATTGCCAGTTGGAGTTTGGCGGTGTTACGGTAAAAGCCCTTACGGGTGTTCTTGAACTGAACTTCGACCATATCTGAATCGGCGAAACCGCCGGGGATGTCACCGAGCCAGTCGTAGCAGTTGAGATGTCCGCGGGGAGCATCGCCGGAGCCACAGCAAGAGCAACCACCTTCGCAATTCACGCACTGCTTCTCAACACCATCCGGCACGGATACTGCCGGCACTGAGGATGCCACAGCAGAGCCCTCTGGTGAGGAAGCTGCCTGCGCAGAAACCGCCGACACAGAAGCCGCAGATGCGGATGCCTCCGACGCAGGCGAGGAAGCCGCAGATGCGGATGCCTCCGACGCAGAGTCGTTGACGTGGTTAGTATCGTCGTCAATTGTCATTTTCTTATCACTAATAACAGTTCACAACAATTTATTTGGCGAAGTTGACGGCGCGGGTCTCTCGGATGACGGTGATTTTCACCTGTCCCGGGTAGGTCATCTCGTCTTGGATTTTGCGGGCGATTTCGGCTGAAAGCTTCTCCGTTTCGGCATCGGTGATCTTATCTGCGCCAACTATGACACGAAGTTCGCGTCCGGCTTGGATGGCATAAGTCTTCACAACGCCCGGATACGACATTGCCAACCGCTCAAGGTCGTTAAGACGCTTGATATAAGCCTCAACGATTTCACGGCGGGCACCCGGACGGGCACCGGATATGGCGTCGCACACCTGCACGATTGGAGCTAAAAGGGAGGTCTGTTCGATTTCGTCGTGGTGAGCACCGATGGCATTGCATATCTCAGGTTTCTCCTTGAATTTTTCGGCAAGCTTCATGCCGAGGATTGCGTGCGGCAATTCGGGCTCTTCATCGGGCACTTTGCCTATGTCGTGGAGAAGACCGGCACGGCGGGCTTTCTTGGGGTTCAAGCCAAGCTCGGAAGCCATGATGGCGCAGAGATTGGCAGTTTCGCGTGCGTGTTGCAGCAGGTTCTGGCCATAGCTTGAGCGATATTTCATCTTGCCGATGATGCGAATCAGATGCGGGTCAAGGCCGTGGATGCCGAGGTCGATAGCCGTGCGTTTGCCGGTTTCGATGATTTCCTCCTCCACCTGGCGGCGCACTTTTGCCACCACCTCCTCAATGCGGGCTGGGTGGATGCGACCGTCGGCCACAAGCTGATGCAGAGCCAGGCGAGCCACCTCGCGGCGTACGGGATCGAAGCTCGACAGGACAATGGCCTCAGGGGTGTCATCAACAATAATTTCGATACCGGTGGCGGCCTCGAGAGCACGGATGTTACGTCCTTCCCTACCTATGATCCGACCTTTGATTTCGTCGGAGTCGATGTGGAAAACGGTCACGGCGTTCTCAATGGCAGTCTCGGTGGCCACGCGCTGAATCGACTGAACGACGATTCGCTTGGCTTCTTTGTTGGCCGTCATCTTGGCGTCCTCCATGATGTCGTTGATATAGGAAGATGCGGCGGTGCGAGCCTCGTCGGTAAGCGACTCTATGAGCTTTTCCTTAGCCTCATCGGCTGAAAGGCCCGAAATGCGCTCCAACGATTCGCGGATGGCCATGCGTTTCTTGTCAAGCTCGGCCTTTTCCGACTCAAGAACGGCGGCTTGAGCATCCACATTGGCTTTGTGCTGCTCCAGTTCGTTTTTGCGGCGCTGATTCTCGCTCTGCTGCTGATTGAGCTGCATTTCGCGTTGTTTTTGCTTAGCTTCGGCCGATTGCACTTTGGCAAGCCGCTCAGCGGCAGCTTTTTCTGCTCGTGATTTAATGTTGAGCTCTTCTTTCTGCGCCTCGAGGATTTTTTTCTCCTTGAGGACTTCGGCCTCGCGGGCGGCTTCTTCCAGAATGGTCTTTGCCTTGCCGCGGGCTATTGTCTTCTGCACAAGCAATGTGGCGATTACTCCCACCGCAAGCGCTACGATTCCAATAATCAGGTAAATAATTATAGTTGGCATATTAAAAATGTTTTAAAAACGGTTAATTTATTTATTTTCAGTTAACTATCTCAATAAAAAAGCCCGCTCGCATTCCTTTCGCCGGCAGCGGCCAGTCCGAAATCGGACATGACCTTTGCCAATGAAACAGATGCGGCGTGCGCGAATCGTCGGTGTGTCGCCTAACTCAATGCTTCACTCCACTTTGAGCAGAATCTCGTCGAGACGATGCTCAAAATCGGTAAGCATTTGTGATGTCGCCTCCGCTGTGGCGACATTAGTGAAGTATAGTTTCGCAAACTGGAAGGCAACCATCGCAAGAATTTCGCCGTCGGTCTTCCCCGAATACTGCTGGGCATAGTGCGCCCACAGCTGATTGACGCTTTTCTCCGCCGTACGTATCACCTCTTCCGTCTGGGGGTTAATCGAAAGGGGCATCGGTGCGAAATCCGCAAGGCGTATGGTTATCTTCTGTTTTTTATCCATAAAATCATTCACTTAGCTGGGCGATCGACTTGTCGATATCGCGCAATAAATCCGACAAAAAAGCACGATTGCTTTCGACCGTCTCGCGGTCGAACGAAACCGAGCGAGCAATTTGGAGATACTCCACCTGCTTCTTCTGGCGCTCGATTTCCACCTTCAGCTTCTCGTTCTCCGTCTCAAGCTCTGCGATGCGACTATCGGCGGCGCGCTTCGCTTCGAGAATCGCCGCATATCGCTCCATCAAAATGCTTGATTTTGAGGACAAGCGCTCTAATATGTCTTGTAGGCTTTCGGCCATCTGTCCAATTTTCCACAAAATTAGTTAAAAATGCCGACTTTACGAAATCTTTTAACACAAAAACGAAAACCGCACGCCATTTTACATGTAGTTTACATGTAGCCTTATGGCAATTTGTCGAGGATGCCGAGCAGTTGGGGAAGAATTGGTGTTTTTCCGTCGTTGAGGATTCGGATTGTGTCGGGATTCGAGTCAATGGCGGCGGCTTCCCCTTGTTGGGCGTCTATTCTTGATACGACCTGCGCTTCCGTAAGTCCACTGCGGCGCATCACGCGCTCCACCCTTACCGACAAAGGCGCTTCGACGCAAATAATGGCGTCGGCCATCACATCCAGCCCGCTCGCATGGGGAATCGCAGTCTCGACAAACAAATATCCCTCCTCTGGCATTTCCGACACACGCCGAGACACGTCGTCGCGAACAGCGCCGTGCACTATGCCGTTGAGAATCGCCAGTTTCGACGGGTCGGAAAAGACAACTGACGCAAGCCGCTTCCGGTCGATGCCGCCATCGGCGTCGACCGCGTCGGCCGAAATGCGGGCGGATATTTGTGATTTGATGTCTTCGCTGCTGTCCATCAATGCCTTGGCGCGGGTGTCGCAGTCATAAACCTCTCGGCCCATAGCCGACAATATACGGCAAACCACACTTTTACCGCTCCCTATTCCTCCCGCCACCACTACCACACGAGCCATCGTCATCGATTTTCGATTAAATATTCCACGCTGTCGGGTGTGAACGTGAGGTCGCGTATCAAGTCGGGAACCGGAAGAACCATCACCGGGAGTTTGTCGGTAGTGTTTGCGTCAACGAGCATATTGTAATCCACATGAGCCTTGACTTCGGAAAACACCCTCTTATACAACGACATGGGAATAAGATAGTTGATGGTGACATTCGACGGAAATGTGATGAGATTCACACCCTCCGGCTGATTATCCACCACAAGCGGCACGACGGCCTGCTTGCGGATAAGCGGCTCGATGGGCACGGTTATGTCAACCGTCGAAGGCTCGATTCTCATTCCCGACACCTGCTTAACGTAGGCCTTAAAACTGACCGTGTCCTTCAGTCCGCTGGCATACACGAGCTGGGTCTCAACCCGATCGAAGTCAGAAGGCAGCGGGGCGATGGAATAGACGAGAACGGAGTCGGCCGACGACTTGATTCTGCCGGAAAGCACACATTCGTTGCTCGGCGTGATGTCGGTGTTGATGATGAGCTTCACTTTGCGCGGAGGCAGGGTGGTGAAGGATGCGCGGATCGAGTCGGGATTGACCGAGATGACCGAGGCGTTGCGCCCCACCACATTTCGAATGTGTGTTAACAGTTCGTTGCGGGAAACGCTAAACTGATTGTTAGCCTTAACGAAGTCGTTGAAGTCGAAGGAAATCACCGGGTCGTCCTTAAACATATACTTGAAGAACGACGAACCGCGGTCGCGCACCATCACGGTGATTTGGCTCGGAGGCTGGTTGATGAGATTTATATCCTGCGGAATGCCGTTAATCTCCACGCCGATATGAAATTCCCTGACCGAATCATCGTTGACAGTGAGCATAAACCAGAATAGGGCCGACACGAGCAACGACGACAAAAAGAGCAAGCCGTCACGGCCGAATGCGACCTTGACGTGCTGAAATGCCGTGCGTAAGAAATCTCTCGCGCGCATACGTGCCCCGATTCGTGGCCGTCGGCAGGCTTTTCGGCCCGACTGACGGCTGCGTTGTTGCTATTTTTCGTTGCGCACCTGCGAGGAGTCGAACGAGTCGTTAAACTCATAAACCGAACCCTTGTCGATCTTGATGCGGACGCCGTCGGCAATCTCAAGAAGAATAATACGATCTTCGATAGAAATGATGCGGCCAATGATGCCGCCTGCCGTTATCACGCGCTTGCCCTTCTCGAGCGATTCGCGGAATTGGCGGATTTCTTTCTGCTTTTTCTGCTGCGGACGGATCATGAAAAAGTAGAAAATGGCGATAAGGCCCACAATCATCAGGATGTTCATCATTCCTGCGCCTGCGTTCGGGTCGGCGGCTCCCGCTGCGGGGGCTGCGGCTTGCAATAGGATAAAGCTCGTAATCATTTGTCTGTTTTTTAGAGGATTATTTTTCTGCTTTTATAACCAACTTATATTAAGTATGCTAATCTTTGAATATCATATATTGGCTCTTGAAGTAGTTCACAACTGAGGAGAGAATGCCGTTGACAAACTGCCCCGACTTGTTGGTGCTGTAGTACTTCGCGATTTCGATATATTCGTTTATGCTCACCACCGTGGGGATGGCCGGATAGTTGAGTATCTCGGCAATGGCTGTCATCAAGATAATGATGTCCATGAGCGCGAGGCGGTCGGCCTCCCATCGCGCCGTGTTGACGTAACGGTTGATATAGGTGCGGTATTCTTCTTGATTATCAACCACATAATCAAACAGTTCCACACCGAAACGCGAATCTTCCTCGTCCTTAAATTCGGGCAGAAGCGATGTCGCGGCGGGGTCGTCGGCGGTTGCTATCGCACGCATCGTCTTCACCACGAAGGTTCCCATCACCACAAGGTCGTCGTTCCAGAAAATCGACTTCGCCTCAAGATAATTCGCAAGCTCGTCCGACTGGAAAATCGTGTGCACCATCAGGTCGCGCCACAGCCGCGCGTCGTCGTCGGGCGTGACGCTCTCCGACTTCATATATATGACGTAGAACGGCGACTGCTCCACAAGCTTCAAGAACTTGTTCACCGTCGGAAAATCGTCGGTCCACACGGCGCTATTGCGGCGCAGATAGTCGGCGATGTCGGGATTTTTGGCAAGACGAGCCACATAAGAGTTATCGACAAACCGTGTGTTCGGGTTCAGGTCTTCCGGCGTAGGCAGATATTTTTGTTTGGCGTTTTCGAGTTTTTCCTCTGCCGCGCGGGTAATGGCCAGCGGCAGGACAAGGAGCTGGCAATACATGTCGTAAGCCTTGTCGAACGACATTTTGAGCGCGGCTCTCGACTGATGAAGCAGGTAGGCCGAGTCGGAGAAGTCGGCGATGGTATTCACAAAGTCGTTGATGCCACGTTTGAAGCCCATTGCCGTGAACTCTTCCAGACGGCGGGCGCAAGCCTCGTAGGCCGCATCGGTGGAAATAATGGTGTAGATGACGGTTTTCCACAAATTGATGTCATCTACGATCGTGCGCTCTTTCAGTTTCTTATAGTCCTTATATGCTGCCGATTCTACGATTTTGTCGTAAATCGTGGGCAAAACATCGTCGTAAACGGCCGACCCATCGGCGTAGCGGGCTATTATCTCTTTCACGTCGGAGTCGTTGAGCAGACTCTTGGCCATCTTATTCGACTCGAGCAAGCTGCCGGGCAAACCCTCGCAGCCCCCCACCCCGATGCCCGAAAGACGGAGCACGTTGAGCAACAAATCGACATAGACCCGATAAGCGAATCTTTTGTCGCGCGACGCCGTTTCCGGCATCGGAAGGATATGAAATTCACTCTTTGAAATCATGTAGGCATACAACTGCTGCACTACCTTCATTCTGATCAAAACTCTATTAACCATATTGTGATGCTGAATGCGTTTGCGAAGTTACGGAATTTTTTTCACATTTCCCGCATTATTTCGCAAGTTTTCCCATGATTTCACCATGATTTCGCCGCCATAATGCGTTTTTCTCCCCTCCCCACCCACTTTATCCAGAATTTACTTTGCACTTGGACTTCGCTTGGAGTACGAGACTGCGTCTCGCAACCACACCGACTGTCTTTCCGCATCGAAGATGCAATTACATCGAAGATGTAAAGAGCGTTTACAAAATCCTCCCCCTAGTTCGCATGAGTGTTTACAAAATCCTCCCCTAGTTATTATGTTTGCAGTCGAAAACGCTCATTGGGGGCTTCGCGCCCCCAGCCGCTAGGCTAACCCCGCGGTG
>CADBML010000118.1 GCA_902795825.1 uncultured Bacteroidales bacterium | reverse complement strand
GAGGCAAAACCTCGCACTACACGAACACCCAGAATTTTATTATTGACACGAATTGTCAGGAATTATCCATTAATTAAAAAAATAATTCGTGATTAATTGGCAAAGGTTTTGATGCCTTTGGCATCGCGCACCGCCCTTTGGGCGACATCCGCTTCAAAACTTTGCCGAGCATCATCGATGGTTTATGGATATTAGTATTAAATAACAAGTTGTTGTTTAGGTTGTTAGTAAGTTGTTTGTGTTGTCTGCACACCCCTGCCGGCGGAGCCTCACTCCTCACTCCTCATTCCTAATTCCTCATTCCTCATTCCTAATTATGAATTACGCATTATGAATTAATATACGCTTCGATAGTGGCTTTCAGACCATCCTCGAGCGGGAAACGCGGAGCGAAGTTGAAGTCGGCTTTGGCCTCGCTGACATCGCAGTTCCAGTTGCGTTGGCTCATGATTTTGAATTTGTCGCGGTTGAGAGTACTCGGCTTCATGCGTATCGCGCCCCATTTTTCGGCCACCACCGAAGCCACGTAGGCCATCCATAGCGGCAGCTTTATCGGAATAACCCATTTCTTCCCGAGCAGTCGCGCCACGATGGAGCGGAATTCCTTTTGCGTGTAAGAGCGGTCCTCCGAGATGATATATTTTTTCTTGACCGTGTTGGGCGAAACGACGGCATCGTACATCGCGTTGACAAGGTCATCGACATAGATAAAAGTGAGCACCTGCTTTTTGAAACCCACGCCGAAGTCGAAATGTCGGTCGATACATTTGATCATCATCAGGTAGTCCTGTTCGTGGGGACCGTAAACGCCCGTGGCGCGGAAAATCGTATAAGGGATGTCGGAGCGGGTGGCGAGTTCGATTTCCGCGTTGATTTTCGACACACCGTAGGCCGTGTTTGGCATCGGGATTGACTTGGAGGTGAAAGGCTCGTAGTTCTTTTCGTCGCCCACGCCGAGAGCGCTGAGGCTGCTCATGAAGAGCAACCGTTCGGGCTGACGGTGGGCTGCCGTGATGGCATCGAGGAAGAATTTCAGGTAGTCGTGGTTGATGCGGTTGAAAGCCGAGAAATTGACACATTTGGTTGCTCCGAGGTTGTAGATGATATAGTCCCATCGTTCGCCGTCGGGGAGAGCGTCGGCTATCGACTTTTTGAGGGCTTCGGGGTCGTCGTAGTCGAGGGTGAGAAACTTCAGGCGCGGGTCGTCGAGATAGCGGCGCGAGGTGGATTGCCTGACGGCTGCCGTCACGTCGTAACCTCTGTTAAGGCCTTCTTTGGCTATGTGGCCGCCGATGAAGCCGCCGGCGCCCACAACTAATACACGTTTAGTCATGTCGGTGAGTTTTTGTCGATGTTTCGTGGGTGGTGCAAGAGTATTTCCTCGCGCAGGCGAGTGCTGTCGAGGTGGAGGTAGATTTCGGTGGTGGCGATACTTTCGTGGCCGAGCATCTGTTGGATTGCTCTCAGGCTTGCGCCCCCTTCGAGCAGGTGGGTGGCGAAAGAGTGGCGGAGTGTGTGGGGCGAGATGGTCTTTTTTATTCCTGCGGCTTCGGCGAGGCTGCGCACGATGTAGAACACCATCACTCGGGTGAGTTTGCCTCCCGAGCGGTTGAGGAAAAGGAAATGTTCGTGACCCTGCTTGACGCGGACACGGCCGAAACGGAGGTAAGCGCGGATTTCATCGACGGCCACGTCAGATAGTGGCACCATCCTCTGCTTGTTCCCTTTGCCCTCGACGATAAGGTAGCCTTCGTCGAGAAACACACGGTTGAGTGTCATCCCGACGAGTTCCGACACCCGCAGGCCGCTGCCGTAGAGGGTCTCGATGATTGCGCGGTTGCGTTGCGCTTCGGGTTTCGACATGTCGATGGCCGCCACCATCTCGTCGATTTCCTCCACGGTGAGCACTTCGGGAAGGTGCTCGCCGATGTTGGGCGTCGGAATCAGCAGGGTGGGGTCGGTGTCGATATAGTGCTCGAGGAATAAAAAGCGGTAGAACGATTTCATGCCGGAGATTATCCTTGCTTGCGAGCGAGGCGCGATGCCGATGTCGTGGAGGCTCGCCACGAAAGCCTCGAGGTCGGCTTGTGAAGCCTTTTCCGGGGGGATGCTCTCTTGCGCGAGCGCCTCGAGGAGGCGGCTGACGTCGGCGGCGTATGCGGTGCGCGTGTTGTCGGAAAGTCCGCGTTCGAGCCTCAGAAAGGAATCGTAGAGGGTCAGCAGCCGTTCGGAGTCGGCGGGGGTGTTGCGCATGGGAGCGTCAGAATGAGATGTTGAAATGCTGCAGTTGCAGATGCCGCAATCCGACAAGCACTACGGTGTAGTCGTTGGAGAACGACATTCCGTGGTTCATGTCGGGCTGAAAACTCCGCCACAGGCGCGCCATTTCGTCGTCTTTGGCTATGTTGCGCAGTATCACCACGCCTTCGCGGTCGAGGACGATTGTCATAAGGTCCTTGATGGTGGGCAAGTCGCCCTGCCTGAATCGGTTGATAAGCACGAAAGGCCGTTTGCCCTCGCTGATGCTGAGGTAGTGGTCGATGGCTTTCGGCGTGTCGTTGACGACGTTGATGCGGTCGCGGTAGTTTGTGGTGATTTCGGCGTAGATGTCGGTGAATGGGTTGTCGCAGGTGTCGATTGTCACTCTCGACATGCTTGACACGTCGAGCATCGCGGAAGTCGAAACGCCGTAGGAAACGCCGATTTGGAGGATGTGGTCGGGAGTGAAATAGCAGGCTATTCTGAAAAGCAATTTCGCGTTGCGCGAGGAAATCACTTTGGGATGATCCTTGTCGAGTTTGCCGGTCAGGGCGTAGGCGTTTTTGCGCCGGCGCTTTATGTCGGTGTAGGCGTAGTAGTGGTTTTTTTCCTTCAACACCCTCAGGATGAAGTTGAACGCGAAAGGCGAATGGATTCCGAATCCGCGGCTCCGCTTCATGCGGTTGAAAACGGTGTAGTAGTGCCTAAATCTCTTCATAGTTGTCGTCGGTTGGTTGTTGTTTTGAGATCAGAGAAAGAGCCACTGCGGCAAACAGCGACAGATAGATGATGATAATCGCGGCTTTGGCCACGCCCACCATCGAGTGGATTGAGTCGGGCTCAAAGCGCATGGCGATAGTGTGGCTTCCGGCGGGCACTTTCAGTGCGCGGAGCGTGTAGTTGACGCGACCAATTTCGGCCGGTGTGCCGTCAATCTCGGCTTTCCACCCCCACGGGAAGAACACTTCCGAGAACACTGCCACGCCGCCGCGTGCCGAATTGACGTGATAGGTGAGGCGGTCGGGGGCATAGGTGGTCTCGAAGATGGTGTCGCCCGGGACTTTTGGCGAGGAGGTGCCGAGAACCGTGGCGAACTGGCGGTCGGCGACGGCTTCGTCGGGAAGCGAAAGGCTGTCGATGGCTGCCATTTCGGCATCGGCGCCATCCACGTAGTTGATGCGGTCAACGAGCCATGCGTTGCCCATCGCGCCCGGGTTCACTACGGCGGTGGTGTCGTCTTGAATGATATAGCGGGCGTTGAGCATATCGCATTTCTGCTGGCTCAGGTTGTCGAGAATGTCTTGATAGCGGGTAAGTTTTGCGGCATGATAGCCTCCGATGGTGCGGTGGTGGAACGAAGGCCATGCCTCGTTCATGTGTGGAAGGTCGGCCACTCGGTAGTTCATCGCCGTGTCGGTGAGTATGGCGCGGTCCACATCGCGCAGGGGGAACATTTCGGCTGTCGATGCCGACGGGGCGGAGGTGAAGCTGTTGTGGTCGATATAGCGCTTATCGACGCTGTAGAGGTCGATGAGAGTGAGCACGCCGATGGCAACGATGCCTGCCGTTGGTTTCATCTTGCCCTTCAGGGTGAAGAAGAGCGCTATGCCGGCCAGTCCGGCAAAGAGCAGCGAACGGAGTGCGTCGGACGAGACCATGCTCATCCTGACATTCTCCACGCCTGCGAATATTTGCGGATAGTTGGCAATCTCCTTTCCATAGGCCGACAATTCCTGCTGGCTGAGGTAGGAGCCGTAAAAATCGGGGAATAATGTGCCGATAAGGCAGAGAGCGGCTGTCACGCCGAAGCTCCAGAGGAAGGGCTTCGCATAGTCGCGCCACGGATTTGCCGATTCGGCCACCTTCTTGAGCGCCAAAACCGCCATCAATGGCATGGTAAACTCGGCAATGACGAGTATCGACGCCACAGTGCGGAATTTGTTGTACATCGGGAAGTGGTCAATCATGAAGTCGGTGAGCCACATGAAGTTGTGCCCCCACGACAACAACACCGACAGGATGGTGAGCACGAGCAGCGTCCACTTCAGCGGGCCGCGTAGGATTATGCAGCCGAGGATGAAGAGCGCGAAAATAATCACTCCCACATAGACTGGTCCGTTTGTCATCGGCTGGTCGCCGAAGTATTGCGGAAATTGTGCGAGAGCCATGGCCGCGTCGGCATCGACGGAGCGGCTCATGACGGCGCGTTGTCCGGCGGAAGTGTCGTAGAGGGTCAGGAATTTGTTCTGTCCGTGTTCGGGCTTGATGGTGGCGCCGCCTTTCACGTTCGGGATGAAGAGGCTGACGGTTTCGTCGATTCCGTAACTCCAAGCTGTGATGTAGTCCTTATCGAGTCCTTTTGTGGTGACATTCGCGTCGGCATCGGGCTTTGTCAGCTCGGAGTGTCCGCCGCGCATGGTCAGTTTGCTGTATTCGAGGGTGTTGTATAGGCTTGGCAAGTTCGCCGCCACGGCCAGACCGGCCGCCACGACGAGCATGGCGCTTGCCTTTGCCCATGCGGCGAGTTTTTTCCGACGCATAGCGATGACGAAATATGCCACGGCAAGCCCGACGATGACGAAGAGGAAGTAGTAGGTCATCTGCGGGTGGTTGGAGTCGATTTGCATCATGGCGAAAAGGGCGGTGAGCGCCGCTCCGAGCAGCATCTTTCCTCGATAGCAGATGACAATGCCTGCGATTGTCGGCGGAATATAGGCGAGGGTGATGAATTTCCAGATGTGCCCAGCGCCTATTATAATAATGAAATAGCTTGAGAACCCGTAGGCGATGGCTCCGACGAGCGCCAGAGGCCATTTCACCCTCATTGCAATAAGCAGGATGAAGAAGCCGAACATCATCATGAACAGCAGATTGGAGGGCGACGGCAAGCCGAGGCCATAAATGGTGTTGACCCATCGCATGAGTGAGTTGGAGGCGTAGGTGGGCGAGATTTGGAATGTGGGCATTCCCGAGAATAGGGAGTTTGTCCAGTAGGAGTCGATGCCCGTCGCCTCCTTGTAGGCTTGGATCTCATGCCCGTTGGCGTAGCCCTGCTGCATGTCGTGCTGCTGCAGCACGTGGCCCTGCATCGCGTCGGGCGAGAAGAACGCCAGCGATATCAATGCCATTATAGCCACTGACACGAGGAAACCTATTGTCGATTTGCTCTTCAAAAAATTCAATATTTTTCGCATTGGCGTTTCGCCGCCAGCGGGGATTTTACTTATATCGGTCTTGTCGCTCATTTCGCGTTATCAAAAAAATGTTGTTGGGTAATACTGGGGATTTCTATTTGAACGTTCATCGTTGTTTCTGTTTGATTTGTCATCATTTTGAACGTGGAACTTATAGAAAGCCCCTACAGCTTATTCGTCAGGCAAGAGCCTATTTGGGTGTAAATGTACGAATTTTTCTGTTACTTACAAAATTCCACGCCCCATAACCGCTATTTTTAGCCAAAAAAATGATATTTTTTGCGAATTAACAAACTATTATTTAATTTTGCGGTGGAATAACCGAATAATATGACAATGAAAATGACAAAAGACAAAAACGCGATATTGGCAGTGGCGTTTGGCGCTGTTGCCGTCATTTCCAGTTTCATTGATGTCTGGAATTGGTTTTTTTGGGTGTTCACTATCATAGGGCTTTATTTCGCCGTCAAGGCCTTGCGCTCCGGGGAGAAAACGTTCGGGTGGATTGCCGTGGGTCTTTGCGCCCTTTCGATTGCCACTTACTCGCTTGTGCGCTGGTGGCCCGAATCTACGGGCGACTCCGACGAGATTGAGACGGAGCAGGAATACCGCGAATATCAGGAAGCTGTCGATAACGCCAACCATTACGATGTGACTGCCGACCCCACCGACGTAGAGTCGGAGCCGGCACAAGAGGATGTCAAGGAGGATGCCCCCGCGACGGATGTCACCATAGTGGAGGAGGTGGAGCCTTCGCCTGAGAATCCCCCAGTCGATAATCCCGCCCCCGACGCTGACGACCCCGAAACTCAGTCGATTTTCGATTAATGCTTAATGCTAAATGCATAATGCATAATTAGGAATTAGGAATGAGGAGTGAGAAATGAGGAATAAGGCTCCGCAAGCGGAGAAGTTTTGAAGCGGACGTCGCCCGCAGGGCGGTGCGCGATGCCGCAGGCATCAAAACCTTCGTCAATAAGGCTCCGCAAGCGGAGAAGAGCAAACAACACAATCAACTTGCCAACAACTTAAACAACAGCTTGTTATTTAACACGAATATCCATAAACCATCGATGATGCTCGGCAAAGTTTTGAAGTGCAAGTCGCTTGAAAAGCGGTGCACGGTGGCG
>CADBML010000117.1 GCA_902795825.1 uncultured Bacteroidales bacterium | reverse complement strand
TATGAAAACACTTTCAGCCGCGACCGCAATTCGCTAATTAAGAGCGGGCTTTATCCGGCAGACAGCCATATGGGCGACTTTTGGATGAATAGTTTCGTGCGTGACAATAAAGGACGTGTGACACGTATCACTTTCGAATCCTCTGCAGGCGGACACCTAATTTACGCAAACTATACGTATGCCTCGCCAACGTCGCACGAACGCGTCGGAGCAAAATACACACAAGGCCGTTTAGTGACGATAGTCAAATACACCATTATCGAGCGTGACAGCCACGGAAATTGGACCCGACGAAGTGAATACAATACAAATGAACGCGTAAAGACAATTTCAAGCCGTAAAATAACTTACTGGGAATAGCCATTCTATTTTTTGAGTGACTGACGGTTTCCTGAATAAGTCAGGCTTCATGAGCCGCTCTTAAGTGAGCGGGGTGAGGCCTGACTTGTTGTCACGGCTGGAGGATTGTGAGGCGGACGCGGTGGTTCTTGAGGCGGTGGGGACTGGCGAGGGCGACGACTTCGGCGGCTTTGCCGGCGGGAACGGCCACGAGGATGTGGCTGTCGGCGACGGTGATTTTGCCGATTTCCTGAGCCGTGAGCCCTCCTTTCTGGCATAGAAAACCGACTACGTCGCCGCGCGAAATCTTGTCGCGCCGTCCGGCGTTGATGTAGAGCGTGCTGACGGTGGCGGCAATCGGGTGTGCCGACGGTTTGCTCGGATAGAACTGCCGCGAAGGACGGATGAATTCGGGCATATTGTCGTTTTCGGAGCGAATCACATAGACGCATCCTGTGGCATCGACGCGCGCCGTCCGTCCGTTGCGGTGCCGCCAAGTCTCTTCGTTTATGGGCATGTGGTAGTGGACGACGGCGGCCACGCTGTCGATATCGAGGCCACGCGAGGCGAGGTCGGTGGCTACGAGGACTGGCGTGGTGCCGTTGTCGAATAAGGCGAGGGCTTTTTCGCGGTCGGGCTGGTCGAGCGCACCGTGGTAAAGCCCGACGGGGAATTTTTCTTTTTTGAGACGAGCAAACACTCGTTCGGCGCTTTCACGGTGGTTGACGAAGATGATTACTTTGCCGTTGTCGAGGCTACGGAGCAGGTCGATGGCGGTGTCGATTTTGTCGGCCACGGGGCTTTCCACTTCCGCCACGTCGATACGCCGCTCCACCTCGGCGTTGTCGGCCGAGAAATCCACCACGCTGAAATGGCGGCGACCGACGAAGTCGGGCATTTGGCCTATTGCTGTGGCGGAAGTGAGAATCATTGTCCGTGCGGCGCGCGTCAACGCGACGATGCGCTTCATTTCCTGATGGAATCCGAGCTCGAGCGACTTGTCGTATTCGTCGAGGATTACCGCTTGAGCCGTCGTGATGTCGATGTTGCGGCGGTTGACGTGGTCGATGAGTCGTCCCGGGGTCGCCACAATGATTTGTGCGCCAGCCGAGAGCTGCCGCCGTTCGGTCTCGGCGGAGTGGCCTCCGTAGAGGGTGACGACTTTAATGCCAGTGGCAATTTTCCTGACCACGTCGGCAATTTGCGACGCGAGTTCGCGCGATGGAGCCACAATCACCGCCGCCACTGTCAGCGGCTTCGGGTCGATGCGAAGGAGCATAAGCGATGCGAAAGCTACGGTTTTGCCGCTTCCGGTCGGGGAGTGGAGCATCACATTGGGCTCGCCGCAGTCGATGACTGCGCGTTGCATCCCGTTGAGTTCGGCGATGCCGAGCCGCTCTCGTATTATCAGGATTATGTCGCGTTTTTTCATTGTCACGTTCGTTTTGGGTGGAACAACTGATGTGCAAAGATAGCCTATTTCCCCCATTTTTCCTCGTTTTGACGCACAAAAAAGTGCCCATGGCAGCTTGAAAGCGAAAAAACATTTGTCGGATTGACACTTTTTAACTCAGAATGTTTCATTGTTTCGGGAAAAAGACTTACTTTCACACTCGGTTTTCGGCCGAAGCTGAAACGATGGGGCGATGGCCTCAGCCAAATCATTCAATAACAGCAGCAATATGAAAATACTTCACACAAGCGATTGGCACTTGGGACACCAGTTGTACGGTCGCGACCGACAGGAAGAGCAGCAGTCGATGTTGGATCAGATGGTGTCGCTCGCACAAGAGCGTCAGCCCGACGTGTTTTTGATAAGCGGCGACGTTTATCACACGTCGCAGCCGTCGGCCACCGTGCAGACGATGTTCGCCAGCGCGATAGCGGCAATGCGCCGTGCCTGCCCCGAAATGACCATTGTCGTGCTCGCCGGCAACCACGACAGCGGAATGAGGATGGAAATATTTCACGAACCGTGGAAAATGCTCAATGTCCACAGCGTGGGCTTTGTCGAAAAGGACGACTCACGGCAAGGCAAGCACATAATCGAAATCCCGGGCGTAGGCTTCGTGGTGGCGGTGCCATACACCTACGAGCGCAATATGCCCGACGACTTGTTTCAGCGCCTTCTCGATGCTGTGGCCCAGTTGAATCACGATGGGCTTCCTGTGGTGGTGGCGGCGCACACGACTGTGGCCGGATGTGACTACCGCGGACACGACAATTCCAGCGAGCTGACAGTGGGCGGCATCGACGCTCTCGACGCTGACGTGTTCGGCTCCGGCTACGACTACGTCGCGCTTGGTCATATACATCATGCGCAATTTCTTCACGGCACGGAACATCGGATGCGATATAGCGGGTCGCCCATCGCTGTCAGTTTCGACGAAGCCTACGACCACACAGTCACAATCGTCAGCATCGACCGGCATGGCGATGTCCCGCTGACCGAAACGATAGAAATCGACAATCCGTGGCCGCTAGTCACGCTGCCGACTTCGGGAAGCGCGCCCGACTGGGAGTCGGCTTTGGCAAGCCTCCGTGAATACCCCGCCGACCTGGCGGCTTGCCTACGGCTGAACGTCACTATCGACGGATTCCTGCCCGCTGGAGCTATGGAGGAGGCCCAACAAATCGTCAGCGACAAGAAATGCCAACTGCTCCACATCAACGCGCGTCGAGCCGAACGCAAAACCACCGAGGCCGCCGCGCTCTCATTCCAAGAATTGCAGCAAATAAAGCCTCTTGACTTGCTCAAGCGTTTCGCGTCCGACACCGGCACCTTGTTCGACGACGAGATGGAGGCTTTGTTCGTCGAGGCGCTTGATGAGGTTAACGAGAATCAAAGAGAACAATAATAGGGAGGTTTAAGATGAAACTTTTGAATTTGACCATACATAACATAGCGTCGATCACCGACGCCACAATCGGCTTCCAAGAGAAGCCTCTTGCCGACAGCAAAATATTCCTGATTTCGGGCATAACCGGTTCGGGCAAATCGACAATCCTCGACGCAATTTGCCTTGCCCTTTATCAAAAGACGCCCCGAATGGAAAACACGAAAATGAGCGGAGAGGCGATGGCCGACGGACAGGCCGCAAACGGCGACAAACTCCGTGTGGATGACACGCGGCTTCTTATGCGCCGAAACACGGGCGAGGCGTGGGCAAAACTGGAGTTTGAGGGGGGCGACGGCCGAAAGTATTGCGCCCAATGGGGTGTCCGTCGCGCCCGCAACAAAAAAAGCGGCGCTATCCAGAAAGTGGAGTGGTCGTTGACCGATCTGGAGAAGAACGAGCAGTGGACGAAAAAAGCCGATATAGAATCGAAGATAAAAGAAATCGTCGGCCTCGACTTCACTCAATTCTGCCGCACGACGATGCTGGCTCAGGGTGAGTTCACGAAGTTCCTCAACAGCAACAACGACGAAAAGAGCGCCATTCTCGAGAAAATTCTCGGAGTGAATATCTACTCCCGAATCGGAGCCAAAATCTACGAAATCTGTCAAAGCAAAAGAGCTGACTACGAGCAGGCAAAGGCTCAAGTGGATGGTGTCGATTTGATGAGCGACGACCAGAAAGCCAAGGCCGAAGCCGAAAAGGAAGGCCTCGACATCGAGCGGAAGCGGGTCACAGAGGAAAGAGTAAAGGCCGACAGCCAGCTCAAATGGCTAAATGACGACATCCGGCTGCGCGAGGAGGAGCAACAGCACGAAAAAGACCTTGCCGAAGCCACGGAGCGGATTAGCGGAGAAGATTTTCGCCGCGATGAGAAAATTGTGGCCGACTGGCGTGCCACCATCGACGCGAGAGGATTTCTGGCTCAAATAGACAAGTCGGAAAATGATAAGCTCACGGCTGAAAGCGACATTGCCGGCGTGGAGTCGGACTATCGGAAATTGCTGCGCGGCATCGCATGGCAAAATGCCGAATTGGAGCGCCTCAATGCCGAGTTGGCAGCCATCGACGGCGAGAGGGCACCGCTCCTCCCAAAGGAGAAGATTTACGAAAACGCCAAGGTGATAGCCCAAGATTTGGACTTGTTTCATTCCGCCACGGCGGCCATAAACGACCTGAATAAGAGTATCACGGAAGAAAACACAAAACTCAAAGAATCACTTCGGCCATCGGAGCAGCTCGCCAAGGATGATTGCGAGAAGAGGCTGGCAGCTTTTAAGTCGGCCGATGAAGGACTTTCCATTTTGGCGGCAAAACTCAAAGAAGCCAATCTTGGGGGATTGCGGAAGCAAAAAGAGACATTGCTCAGCGCCCTCGGCGATGTCGGAACGGCACAGGCTAAGGTTGAAGCCTTCCATGCGGCTAAAAAGCGGCATGACGATGAAGCGCGGCTGCTCGAAGACATCAAGACCGAAATCGCTGAATACGAAAAAACGATTGAAAAATCGTCGGCAGAGGTGGAAGCGGCAAAAAAAGCCAGAGACATCGCCGAAGAGATTTACGACAAGCAGCGCGAGAGCGTCGAGGACTGGGTGAAGAATTACCGGACGAAACTTAAAGTGGGCGACACTTGTCCGCTTTGTCGGCAAAAAATCGAACATCTCGAGATGGAGGATGTCATAGAAAAAGCCTTCCGGCAGGTGGAGGAAGTCTATAAAAATGCCGATGCCGACTACCGTGAGAAAAGCCGCATCCTTGACCGTCTGAAAGCCGAAAAGAAGGCGAAAGAGGATTTGTCGGCTGAAACGGCTAAAAAGTGCGCAAAAGCCGCCTCGGAAGTGGAGAAAGCGAAAGGCGATGCATTGAAATCGTGCGAGAAATGCGGTGTCGCGGCTGTGGATTTGGCGCAACTTGACGAGAAAGTCAAAGCGCTTTCCACCGAAATGACATCGCTCGTCGAAAATATCACTTCGGCAGAAACAGTAGAGAAGCAAGTTCAGGATAAAACCGCCGAAAGGGATAAACTCCGCGCCGAAAAAGAGGCTGCCGACAAACGCGTCGCCGACATTCAAAAGAAAATAACAGCGTCGGAAAACGACATAAAAACCTCCGAGCGACGGATTGCCGACAGAGAAGCCGAGGTGT
>CADBML010000116.1 GCA_902795825.1 uncultured Bacteroidales bacterium | reverse complement strand
TGCCGCCATGCTCCCACCATGCTCCGAGTCGGAAAAGCAGAAGACATAAGAACAGAATCCGATAATGTTGAAAGTTTAAAAAGGCTTAGCGACAGAAGGGAAGACATAAGACAAAAGAACATAAGAACAGAAGATTTAGGCGTGAAAATTATGCGTTTCGAAGTTTTTTTTGTAGGTTTGCGAGTGGAATAAGAATTGAGCTTTTCCCCACAAGATAATTATGACTGAATCATGAAACTAAACAACTATCGAAACCTCATATCGGTCGGCATCGGCTTTGCCATTCTGTCGTTTGCGTTGCCCTCGTGCTCACTGTTTGGCGGCGACAGCACGACCGGCGAGAACGAAGAAGCCCCCGAAGTGCATCGCGTATTCATCGACTCCATCCACCCCGACGACACGGTGTATATCTGCACCGGCTCAGGCAGCAAACGCTTTCATGCCTCCGACAGTTGCACCGGCCTTAACGGCTGCCGCAAGGAAGTCCGCGGACTGACGCGAAGAGAGGCCGAAAATAAAAAACGCACCCATTGTCAGATTTGCATTTCCGACGAACAAGTCGAATAAAGGCTAATTAAGCCGCGGGGCAAGGGACAGCGCCCCACGATACGACCAAATGTAAAGGTTAAAGCTGAAAGATTAAAGATTTCCGAAAGCTCGAATGCTCGAATGCTCGAAAGCTCGAAAACTCGAATAATCGAATAATCGAATGTTCGAATGCTCGAAGATAATTTCTAATTCCTCACTCCTAATTGACGAAGGTTTTGATGCCTTCGGTATCGCGAACCGCCCTGCGGGCGACATTCGCTTCAAAACTTCGCCGATTGCTTCGCAATTCCTCATTTCTCATTCCTCATTCCTTAAACTCTCTCGATGCTTCGGCAAGCGACTCAAGTTTGCCCACGTCATGCCACCGATAAGGCCGACGAGGCTGATAGGCCTTGACGCACAGTTGACGGCACACATCGACATAGAACGGTGTAATAGAGAACTTGCCATTCATCTCAGCAGGCAGGCTACGCGAATAGCTCACGAGGCGGTCGATTATTGAAGGCGACACGATGTGGACACCGCCGAAAGCGAGCTGCCGAAGGTCGGCGATGTCATCGGCGAGCGACGGCGGGCGCACTTCGCCAGTGACCGTGTTGGTCCAACCCTGCAGACGGTTGTCGGCATCGAAAAGGAAATAGCGCGAAGTGGCTCGCGGCGCGACGAGGATGGTGGCGTCAGCGCCCGTCGACACATGGGCGTCGAGCATTTCGCGAATGTCGAAGTCGGTGAGAATGTCGGCATTATGCAGAAGAACGGGCTCCTTGCCCGAAAAGAATTGGCGGGCTTTGACCACTCCCCCGCCGGTGTCGAGCAGACGGTCGCGCTCGTCGCTTACCACAATTCGCACTCCGAAGTCGTGAGCGTCGAGAAAGTCGATTATCTTTTCGCCAAAATGATGTATATTGACCACGATGTCAGTCACTCCGGCATCAACCACACGGCGGATAACACGCTCAAGCATCGTTGCCCCCGCCACTTCGACGAGAGCCTTCGGGCGGTCGTCGGTGAGCGGACGCAAGCGGGTGCCAAGTCCGGCGGCGAAAATCATGGCTTGCATAAACCTACGGCTTTATTTGACGTTAAACACCTGCTCTATGTTCAGCTCGCGGTGGACTAGCTCCACTTTGACGTTGAACTTTTCATTGATATGGCGGGCAAGGTGTTCGGCCGAATACACCGAGCGATGCTGACCGCCCGTGCAACCGAAGCACACCATCAAGTTGGTGAATCCCCGCTCCTTATAACGCTGCACCGACGAATCTACAAGGCCGTAGGCACGCTCAAGGAATGGCTGAATCTCGCCGTCGTCCTCGAGGAATTTGATCACGTTGTCGTCGCGGCCTGTGAAGGGCTTGAAGCGCTCATACTTGCCGGGGTTGTTGACGGCGCGGCAGTCGAACACATATCCGCCGCCGTTGCCCGAAGCATCGTTAGGAATGCCTTTTTTATAGGCGAAACTCATCACGCGCACGGTGAGCTGGTGACGCTGCAGCTCATCGCTGAACTGCTTGAGATTGACGAGGCGGTTGAGCACATCGGTGAGATAGGGATATTCGGGATAAGGTTCCTGAAGAAGTTTTTTGAGACTGGCTATAGCGTAGGGCACGCTCTGCATGAAATGAGGTTTTTTCTCGAAATAGCCGCGGAAACCGTAAGCGCCGAGCACTTGCATAGTGCGGAACAGCACGAAGTGGCGAAGCTGCTCGTGGAAATACGACGGATCGACAGGTTTATATTTGCGGAGGGCCGTGATATATTCTTCGAGGAGTTCGCGCCGCAAGCTGTCGGGATAGTTAGCCTTCGCCTGCCACAAGAACGAAGCCACATCGTAGTAGAACGGACCTTTGCGGCCGCCCTGAAAGTCGATGAAATAAGGCTCGCCATCCTTAATCATCACGTTGCGTGACTGGAAGTCGCGATACATGAACGTGTTCGACTTGCCGCGCATCAACACCCCCACCATTGTCTGGAAATCATCCTCGAGGCGGTCCTCAAGAAATTCCACTTCGGTAGCCTTCAAGAAACAGTATTTGAAATAGTTGAGGTCCCAAAGAATCGAGCGCTCGTCAAACTCCGAAGTCGGGTAACAATATCGGAAGTCCATCCCGACGGAGCCTTGAAATTGGATGTCGGGAAGCCTGCGGATGGTTTTGATGAGAATACGCTTCTCCTCTTCGCCGTAAGCGAGTGTCTTTCGAGCGGTTTCGATGGCTTTGAAAAGGAGCAGGTCGCCGAGGTCTTCTTGAAGATATGTCATGCGGTCGTCGGCGACAGCCACCACCTTGGGCACAGGCAATCCCTTCGAGAGGAAATGCTTATCCATATAGATAAACGCCTCGTTTTCTTTGAGGTTAGTGCCGACAACGCCGATGAGAGTCGGATTGCCATGAAGCCGATAATAGCGTCGGTTGCTGCCCGACGAGGGCATTTCATCCACCGCCGTAGGAGCCATGCCTGTGTGGCTCGTATATAAGTCGATTAGCGATTGTTTACTCATTGCTGAAAATATATTTCGTTTTACACCGCAAAGTTAATAAATCCCCCGAAAGTTGACAACCTCATATCAAAAAATAATGCCGGCTTTGTTGTCAATGCGGAATTTTAGCCGTAAATTTGCCTTCGGGTTGGCGCTTCCGACCGCTTCGGAAGGCTTCGCTCCCCCTCTTTTCACAATTCATTAACAACAAAAACCGCACGAACTATGCGAAAAATATTGATTATCACCTTCATGACGCTCGCAAGCTTATCGGCGGGCGCAGTCACAGCGGCCGACTTCTTCTTTCCGGCCGACACGACGCTCGTGCACTATTCGCCCAACGCAATCTTTAACGGACAAATCGATTCCATCGTCACAAAAGTCGCCAAGCCTTACGATACGGCCGACCTCTATAAAATGACGCGCCGAAACCTGATAGGCGAAACCGTAGGCGATAAAATCCAATTCACCGACTCTACTGTCGTGATAGGCGCATATTACTATCGAAGCAATTTGGATTACAATGCGGGAGGCCGCGGACGGATTTTCTACGACCATGAGATTCTCCGGATTCCCCGCGCATCCGACTCCGCTTCGTGGACCGCATATAATTCTATAAGCCAGAATATTTACGTGTCAAAGTTTGAGCGAGTCTCGAAGTTTGTGACGCTGCGCCTGACCATGAACGGAGCGGAACAGGATGTGAAGGCTTTGCGCGTTGTTTCCCGTCAATTCACCCGCAACGGCGAGTCCTTCCCCTACGGCGACCGCGTGGAATATTGGGCAGAACGCCTCGGGCTGATTCTTGCCTATGACAGCGAGGGCAAGCTTATCGAATACGCTTCGTCGTTGACCGACGCCCCCAAGTCGGACCCGCTGGCCAGCCCCGCCGAAGAAGCGTCGAAATAAACAACTCACCTCCCGTCAACCCGTCAACATGAACGACACACGCCAGACCATACACCAACTGCTCGCCGACTACTGGGGCTATGACTCCTTCCGCCCACGGCAGGAAGAGATAATCATGTCAGTGCTCGACGGACACGACACTCTCGGCATACTCCCCACCGGCGGCGGAAAATCAATCACTTTCCAAATTCCGGCGCTCGTCCTGCCCCACCTCACCATCGTGGTCACTCCGCTGATCTCGCTCATGAAGGACCAGGTAGATAACCTGCGCGCCATCGGAATCCGCGCCACTTATATCCACTCGGGGCTCACCCAATCCGAGCATCGCCTCGCTTTCGACCGTTGCCGACTCGGAAAAGTGAAAATGCTCTACGTCTCGCCCGAAAAGCTCCAATCAAAAGCCTTTGTCGATGACATGAAACTCCTGAATGTCAGCCTGATTGTAGTCGATGAAGCCCACTGCATTTCGCAATGGGGCTACGACTTCCGGCCATCGTATCTCCGCCTGCGCGACTTGCGCGCCACATTTCCCAAAGCTCCGGTGCTGGCACTGACAGCGTCGGCCACACCCGAAGTGGCCCGAGACATTATGACCCAATTGGAGTTCAGCAAGCCGACGGTGTTTTCTCGGAGTTTCGCCCGCGATAATATATCCTACCTTGCCCGCTACGGCGACGACAAGGCAAACACGCTGCTGAAAATCCTCAACAACACCCACGGCACAGCCATCGTCTATGTTCGCTCCCGACGGCGCACCCGCGAAATTGCCGAGGTTCTAGTTAAAAACGGCATTCAAGCCGACTTCTACCACGCAGGGCTTGCCGTTGAGGACAAAAACGAGAAGCAGGACCGATGGAAAACGGGCGAATGTCGGGTGATTGTGGCGACGAACGCCTTCGGAATGGGCATCGACAAAGCCGACGTCCGTGTTGTCGTGCACTACGACCTGCCCGCATCGCTGGAGGAATACTATCAGGAGGCCGGACGTGCCGGGCGCGACGGACTGCCGTCATTCGCCGTCATCCTCGCCTCGCAATACGACAAAGCTCGGCTTTCACGCCACATCACAGAATCTTTCCCCGACAAGGACTACATACGCCGAGTGTATGACCTTGCCTGCACATTCCTCGACATAGGTGAAGGGGAAGGTGCCGGACAGGTTTGCGAATTTAACTTCAACCTTTTTTGCGAGCAGTATAAACTGCAACCGGTGGCGGCACGCAACGCCTTGGCCATTCTCACCCGCTCAGGGGCCTTCGAGTTTACCGAAGAAATTCAGACGCAGTCGCGAGTGATGGTTCTCGCAAAAAAGCACGAACTTTACGACCTGCGTGTCAATGATGCCGCCGACCGTGTGCTGCAAATCCTCCTGCGCACCTACACCGGCCTGTTCGCCGACTACGTTTATATCAACGAAACTTTGATTTCATCCCGCCTGCAGTTGTCGAGCGATCAGGTCTATGATTCGTTGTTACTGCTCTCCAAGATGCACATTATCCACTTTGTGCCACGAAAATCCACACCTTATATTTATTTCACTTCGGCGCGTACGGCCGCGAAATACGTCGTCATCCCCCGCACGGTTTACGAAGAACAACGCGAACGACTCTCCCGACGTGTCGAAGCGATGAAAAGCTTCGCTTTCGCCACCGATCGATGCCGTGTGGGCATCATGCTCGACTACTTCGGCGAAAAAGGAGCGCCCGACTGTGGCTCTTGCGACCATTGCCGCGCCCAAAAGCAAAAGCGAACCACCGACGACGACGATTCGCTCCTTCGCCAGTCGCTTCTTTATATGCTGCGACAACCTCGAACTCTTGACTACCTTATAACCACTTCGGGAGCCCGACCCGACCGGCTGACAGCGGCAATCCGCCGTTTAATCGACGAAGGACGCGTCAAAATGCTATCCCCCACGGAGTTTGTCGCCAAATAAGGCTTTCTCCGCAGGCATTCCGCATCACGTCAAAAATGGATTAATAGTTTCTTAGCCGTGTGCGCCTTTCTCGACTTCCTTTAGGCAAGCCTCGATTATTCATAATCCTTACGCAGCACTTCGAATAATCCAGACTAAACTTCACCCGACAGCCCACATCGGCCCCCTAAAGCTTCAGATCGTTGGCGGCGTCGAGCAAGCTCTTCACCCGCTCACGCACCGACTTTAAGCGCTCGAGTGCTTCGAATTTCTGTTCCACGCCCGAATGGTTTTTGCGGATTTGCTCCTGAGCGGCGTCGAGTTTCAGCCCTTTTTCCTTGACGAGGTAATAGACCATGCGTATCTTCTCTACATCGGAAGGTGTGTAGAACCGTGTGCCGCGCTCGTTGCGCCGCGGCTTGATGATTGTGAACTGGCTCTCCCAAAACCGAAGCGTCGATGTGGGTATGTTCAAAATCTGCGCAACCTCGCCTATGCGGTAGAAATTTTTCTCTATAAGGTCCATAATAATCTCGCTTATTAACTGTCTCTTGTTTGCAAAATTACTCAAATATTTCTAATTTTGCATAAAATTTTCGCAAATATAATCACAACAATCTTAAATATTTCAATTAAAATGTTGACAGCAAAGGAAATACGCGAATCCTTCAAAGAATTTTTCCGCCAACGCGGACACCAAATCGTCCCTTCGGCCCCGATGGTCATCAAGGACGACCCGACGCTGATGTTCACCAACGCCGGCATGAACCAATTCAAAGACATTATCCTCGGCAACAAAGCCGCCAAATACACCCGCGTCGCCGATTCGCAGAAGTGTCTGCGCGTCAGTGGCAAGCACAACGACTTGGAAGAAGTCGGCATGGACACTTATCACCACACGATGTTTGAAATGCTTGGCAACTGGTCGTTCGGCGACTACTTCAAGCAGGAAGCCATCGACTGGGCTTGGGAATACCTCGTCGATGTGCTCCATCTGAATCCCGACATCCTCTACGCCACCGTTTTCGAAGGCGCTGCCGACGAAGGCCTGGAGCGCGACAATGAAGCTGCTTCATTCTGGGCTAAACACCTCCCCGCCGACCATATCATCAACGGCAACAAGCACGACAACTTTTGGGAAATGGGCGACACCGGCCCCTGCGGCCCAAGCTCGGAAATTCATATCGACCTCCGCAGCGAAGATGAAAAGGCAAAAGTGCCCGGCGCCGAACTTGTCAACAAAGACAACCCTCAAGTGATTGAGATTTGGAACCTCGTGTTCATGCAATACAACCGCAAGGCCGACCAATCGCTCGAGCCGCTGCCCGCCCGCGTTATCGATACAGGCATGGGCTTCGAGCGCCTTTGCATGGCCCTTCAGGGCAAAAAATCGAACTACGGCACCGACGTGTTCCAACCGCTGCTCGCTAAAATCGGCGAAATCTCAACATGCAAATATGGCGTTGACCACAAAGTGGATGTGGCCATGCGCGTCGTCGCCGACCATGTGCGCACCATCGCCTTCTCCATCGCCGACAGCCAACTTCCCTCCAACGCCAAAGCCGGCTACGTCATCCGCCGTATCCTCCGTCGCGCCGTCCGATATGGTTATACCTTCCTCGGACAGAAACAGGCGTTTATGTACCGCATTGTCGATACACTCATCGATTCGATGGGCGAAGCCTATCCCGAACTCGAGCAACAACGCAAACTCATAATCCGAGTCATCAAAGAAGAAGAGGACGCTTTCCTCCGCACTCTCGAAAACGGAATCCGACTTCTCGACACCGCCATCGACGCCGCCAAGAAGGCCGGAAAAAGCGAAATCTCAGGCAAAGAGGCATTCACCCTTTACGACACTTACGGATTCCCTCTCGACCTCACCGAACTTATCCTCAAGGAAAACGGCATGACACTCGACCATGCCGAATTCGACAAGGAGATGGCAGCCCAAAAAGCCCGTGCTCGCAACGCCGCCGCCGTCGAAGCCTCCGACTGGGTCATTGTCAACGAGGGCGAACAGGACTTTGTAGGCTACGATAAAACGGAAGTAGAAACCCGAATCCTGCGCTATCGTCAGGTCAAACAAAAAAACAACACTTTCTATCAGATTATTCTTTCTGCAACGCCTTTCTATGCCGAAATGGGCGGTCAGGTAGGCGACCGCGGTACTCTTTCCTCGCTCACAAGCGACGAAGTAATTGATATTTACGACACTAAGCGAGAGAACGGCATCGGAGTGCATCTCGCCAAACGCCTGCCTTCAGATGTCGAGACGGCTTTCATCGCAAAAATCGATGAAAAGGCCCGCCTCGCCACGTCGTGCAACCACACAGCCACCCACCTCCTCCATGAGGCTCTGCGTGAAGTGCTCGGCACGCACGTTGAGCAGAAGGGCTCGTTTGTGAACCCCGACGTGCTGCGCTTCGATTTCTCCCATTTCCAGAAACTCACGCCTGAGGAAATTCGCCGTGTGGAGCATCTTGCCAACTCGCGCGTCCGCAAGGCTATTCCGCTCGACGAACATCGGTCGGTGCCCATCGCCGAAGCCCGCAAAATGGGCGCGATGGCGCTTTTCGGCGAGAAATACGGCGAAGAAGTGCGCGTCATCCGTTACGGTTCGTCGATTGAGCTTTGCGGCGGCACGCATGTGCCCAACACTGGCAACATCGGCATGATTAAAATCGTCTCTGAAAGCTCAATTGCGGCCGGCATACGCCGCATTGAGGCCATCACCGCCGAAGCCGTCGAACGCACCGTCGATACAATTCAGGACAACCTCCATGATATCGCGGCACTGTTTAACAACGCACCAAACTTAAAGCAGGCCGTCGAGCGAGCCATCAGCGAAAACGCCGACCTCCGCAAACAGGCCGAAGAGTTCATGAAAGAGAAAATCACCGCTAACGCACGCCGTTTGCTCAACAAAGCATCCGAAATTAATGGTGTGAAAGTGGTTGAAGTCAGTGGCGTGATCCCTGCCGACTTTGTGAAGAACACCGCATTCGCCGTACGTCAGCTCTCTCCGTCAAACACGGTTTTCATTGCTGCCACCGAAGACGGAGGCGGCAAACCGCTTTTGACCGTGATGCTCACCGACGAAGTGGTCGCCGCGGGCAACAACGCCGGACAGATTGTGCGCGAAGCCGCAAAACTTATTCAGGGCGGCGGCGGCGGCCAGCCAGGTTTCGCTCAAGCCGGCGGCAAGAACGCCGACGGCCTTGGCCAAGCCCTTCAGCGCATCCGCGAACTCCTC
>CADBML010000115.1 GCA_902795825.1 uncultured Bacteroidales bacterium | reverse complement strand
CTTTCAGGAAATTCAGAGAGAATATTTGGAAGATACTTGGCGGGAAAGAGGGAGCAATGCGGGCATTGTGACCGAATGACCGCCAAGTAGATTCGAATATAATCCTGAATTTACGAAAGAGTTCATTATTGTTGCAGTTCTTTATAAAATCTTTTGAACGGGGAATTTTTAGAAAGACCCTACAACCTTTGGTAATCGAATAGTTCCAGCTGGGAGATGTCGGCTATCCTTCGCGAAGCGGGCTTGAATGAGGTGGAAAAATTATAGGTGATGCCCAAATGCAGCCGGCGCGACATGGGCTTCTGGTCGAGCAAATAAAAATATTCTTTTGTTTGGAACACCAGCAGGTCGTTGGTCTTGTCGAAGATGTCGCGAATGCCGACTACAATGTTTAATTTACCAAAAGATTTGCTCCAGTCGGCATCGAGCGACGAGTTGTTGCCGTGGATGATATTTCCCTCGATGTGTCGGGAATCGTAATTGTAGCGGATTTCGAAAGAGCCGAATTTTGAGGCATAGAAAGTCGATGTGATGTGTATGCCGCGCTGCCAATGGATGCTTTTGACTACGCTTGCACGAATCTGTTGCCAACCGATGTTAGCTTTCGCATTGAGTTCCCACCAGCGGGTTATTTTGCCGGAAAAAGCGTAAGATGCCTGAAGAAGGGTGGAACGGGGGAAGTTGATGAATGTGGAGGATGCTGTTCCGTCGGTGTCGATGGTGTAAGTGGTCACGAAGGGGGAGTGGTCGATGGTGTAACTGCACATGAATGTGTGTTTTCCTAACGAAGCGGCGGCAGAGAAGACATCGGTGGTAGAGGAGTGGAGCCTCACGTTTGGGGTTAACGTCATCATGTCGTTCTCTTGGCGCACGAGCCCGTCGGTGCGTGCGAGCGACGGACGTTGAATCGTCCTTGCCGCGCGCAGAGCGTAATTTACGCTGCGGTGGGAAAATTCTACTCCGATGTCGGGAAGCAAGTGGAAAGCGTCTTCATGCAGCGACCCCTCGATATTGTCGGTCCTGTTGATGTATTCGGCGGCTAAAAGTGGTTTGAACGTGAATATTCCGAGGGAATACTCCCCGCTGATGTGCCCGCGGTAGAGCCGCTCGAGTTGGCGGCTTTCATTGACGACATCGTTGAGTATATAGGTTGACTTTCTCTCGGAAAACATCGACGCGAAGTGAGCGTCGAAATTGGCTATTGCCCCCAAGGCGGGCGCTTTGAATCCGGCCGAGGCGGTCAGATTTCCGGAGTTTGAGCGGTCGGTGTCGGTGTAAAGAGGTTTCCCAAAGGGGGCGTTGGCATTTGTCAAAACGGCTTTTACGCCCCGTTGTCCGGAGAGGTGATACAGGTCAATGCGGGCGCTGAATGTGCGCCCTCCGACGCTGTCGAGTGAAAGTGAGTAAGCGCCGGCGAAATTGTTGAAATGGGAGTGGTTGCTCTGTTTGCTGACGATATTGTTGATATCAATCGCCGGTATTTTAGAAATGTCGGTTCCGACGAATTTTTTGTAAGTCGCCGTGCAAGTGGTGGGAAAGTAGCTGTAACCGCCCGCTTGCAGCGCCAACGCCTGCCGAGGCGCGATGCCAGCCACCATGCCGGCGCGGTAGTCGAAACGCCGGTTGACATCTTCCTCATCGCCGATTCGCACATGGACGGTCGCCGGATTGAGGCGTGACGACTCCTCCAACTGGGCATAGTCGGCGTCGGTGTGGGAAAATGTGGCATCGCCGTAAAAGTTCAATTTTTTTGTGCCTACGTTTATCGTCAGCGTTGAAGAAAAATCGTTTTGCGCGAACGGATGTGACAACAACGCCACGCCTGCCGCTCCCTCAACTCCGATGGTGTCGGCGGTGGCTGAACCGTGGCATGTGAAAGCCGTAAATACAGCCACGGTCATTGTCAGTTGTTGCAGACGTGTCATAGTCGTTTTGCAAGGAAAAAGCAATCGGAACACGCCACGTTTGCCTAATAGCTATTTTGACGGATTCCGATTGTTTTGTCATAGATTATCCGGCTGCGCCGAATTTATTTTTTGGGTCTGTCGAGCTTGCTGCCGTCGCCAATCTTGCCGTTGTCTTTCTTGGTCGGCTGGTCCTTGCTCTTGTCGTCTTTTTTGTTGTTGTCCTTCTTGCTCACGATAGTGGTGGCTTTGTCATCCGACTTCACTTCACGGCAGTCCATTGAGGGAACGGGCTTGTCAAGGTTGCGGCCTGAAATCTTCGACACGCATTCTTTCTTTTCGCAGCCGGCCTTGCCGCAGCATTTTTTCTCTTTTGTGTCGGCGTTGACGGCGATTGTGAAAACGGCAACAAGGGCTAATACTAAAAATTTCTTCATAATGATGGTGATGTTAAATGGTTAAATGGGATTTCTATTAATTGCCTTTCCTTTTGAACGGGGAATTTGTAGAAAGCCCCGAAAATCATATTTCGAAATCGTAAAAAAGTCGTTTGCGACGCTTTTTCGGCTGTAAAGTTAGCAAATTGCTCTCTTTTCGCAAAATATTTTGTCAAAAAATGTATTTATGAGAATATTCCGATATGGATTTCTACAAATATCCGATATAATGCTGAAAGCTACCACCCTTTGATTTGGAAGCAAATGCCCACATTCACTCCCAGACTATGCGTAAATCCGCTGCGATAGTCTTTGTCGTTGACATCAAAAGCTTTTACCAAATACGCTTCGTCGGCAACGGATGCGGTCACACCGATGTTTGGCGTTATATGAACCTTAGCGCCTATGCATGGCGACAAGTAGAAGTCAAACGCTTGCTCGTGGTCTTTATCGACGAGTGAATATTTCTCAAAACCACCCACATTCTTCACGCCAAACTTTCCGTATGCCCCTATTTTAATATTAGCAAACGGGGAGCATCGTTTGTCAAGGAGGAAGTAATGCGCGCTCAAAAAGAAAGGTATTGCAGAGAACTTATACCTGTTGTGATAACTGTAACCGACTCCTGCGCCGATGGTAAGTCTCTCATTGACAAACGTTTCGTGCTGATAGGTGGTGGAATAGCATCTGTCGCCACATTCTCCCACCGGTTGCCCAATTGTGAAATCAACAACGTTCAGGCAACCGCCATCAATATTGAAAGTGGTTTGAGCTTTCGGTGCTAACGGCACCGCAAAAAGAGTCGCAAGAAGGATGAAAATAACTCGCATTGTCTGCCATGTCAATCCTCATTGCGGTATTCGAGTATGTCGCCAGGCTGGCAGTCAAGTGCGTGGCAAATGGCGTCGAGCGTGGTGAGCCGCACAGCCTTTGCCTTGCCAGTTTTCAGAATTGAAAGGTTGGCAATGGTGATTCCCACGCGCTCGCTCAGTTCGTTTAGCGACATCTTGCGCTTCGCCATCATCACGTCTAAATTGATTACTATCATAGTTGCTTCGCTTTAGATGGTTAGTTCGTGCTCTTTCGCCGCGTCGTAGGCCAACTTGTAAAGCAGGGCGACAAGCAACGCGACTATCGCATATACAAACGGGGAGTCGGTGAGTATCAAATCAAAATGCTCGGATGCGGAGCAAGCGATGCCCATGTTGTCGCCGATGAACGAGTGGATGGGCAAGACGAACACCATTATCCACAGCAGTACCACATTGGCGTGGTTGAATATTGTCCCGCCTCTCAAATATTTGAGAATGTTGACGGCGAATGTTGCCATCAATGCCGCCATTAAGATAATGGTGAAGCGGTTCGCCGCAAAAATCGTAAGTTTCAGACCCATGCGGGGCGAACCCCAGTTAATCACTCCGTGACCGCTGCCTGTGGTCAACACATAATACGTTTGGACGGCATAGAAGGCCACCCACACCACGCAGCCGATGAGTGCTATCGCACACACGACTTTCAATGTTTTGTAAGACGTTTTTTCCATTTTTTCTATCGTTTATAATTCTTATTGGAACCATTTCCGCTGCAAAGTTAAATCAAATTATCGAAAATCGATAAAAATTTCTCGAAATTTAAGATTTTTTAATTCTTTTTCGTTGATTCGGTCCAAAAAAAACCGATGCACATTATCCCTCCTTTATGCCGTAAGTTTTTTGTTGTGAATAGAAAAAGGTGACGACTGTCGCGGGCGGCAAGCGGCATCCGCCAAAGCGCATCAGGCATATCGGGGAGATGCGAGGCGCCTTGGAGTATATATTGCCTGATTCTTCGTGTCATTCATTAAGGGGATTTCTATAAAATTAATTGAAAGCCCCTTAAACCATTTCGCGCCGATCACGTCTAATAGTCAAGAAATAACAATAAAATGCTTCAGCCATGGCAACGAAAAGACTAAAAACCCGCCTCGCAATGCTCACAATGGCATTCGTCGCATTGTTGGCAACCGCCAACGCATCGGCACAATCACTACAGAACGGCAGCCACTCTACCGTGGGATATATTAGCTCCGACGGCACTGTTCAGAACAGCAGCCACACCACAATCGGCTATATCCGCTCCGACGGCACAGTGCAGAACAGCAGCCACTCCACAATCGGATACATCCGCTCCGATGGAACTATTCAGAACAGCAGCCACTCCACAATCGGCTACGTCCGCTCCGACGGCACAGTTCAGAACAGCAGTCACTCCACAATCGGCTACATCCGCTCCGACGGCACAGTTCAGAACAGCAGCCACTCCACAATCGGCTATTTCTCGGGCGTTAAACCCAGCTACGCCGCCTTATTCTTCTTTTTCTTTTTCTGAATCAGCCGGCAACAGGGAAGAAAACATCCTTCGAAGGCACAACTCCCATACCATAAACATCACTCGCGCGGAGCGTCATTTCACCTCCGCGCGAGTTTTTTCGGTTTGTCGGGTATGCGATGGATTATGCGGATTGCTTTCGGAGCTTTCCAAATCCACAGAGGATGGGTCAGCCGCAGTGGAAATGGCGGTTGACGAGTGCGAGCATTTTGTCGGTGTCGTTGAGCGCGGCTTCGGCTTCGGTAGCGTCGTAGGCTCGGAGCTTGGCGGTTATTCCGTCAATCATGGCGGGCGAGAACACTCCGTATTTCTCGAAGATTGAGCGTTTGGCGTCGAGGCGGTCGGCCGACTGGCGGCAGTTGACCGGCAACTGTTCGAGTTGGGCGAGGCGGTCGGCGTTTGCGGCGTCGTGGATGTTCACATCGACATAAGTGCGTTGCGCCACTTGTAGCGCGTCGTCCATTTCGAACCCATGGCGGCAAGCCACAGCGAGCCCTGCAAGCAGTTGATACACGTCGGCCGAGCCGTCGGCCGAACGGATTTCGAATGTCTGCTTCAATGATTTGTCAACTTCAATAGGTTTCTCCGAGGGATTTGCCACAGCCGACATATCGACATCTGATGTCCATCCGAGAGGCACCCTGACGAGCACGGAGCGGTTGCGGTCGCCCCAGCAGATATTGGTTGGGGCTTCCTGATGCGGCACAAGGCGGAAATACGATGTGGGGTTGGTGTTGCCGAAGGCGGTGAGTGAGTCGGCGAGGGTCATGATGCCGGCGATGGCTCGGCGTGCGTCGTCAGACAGACGGCCGTTTTCGGTCATCACGCTCTTGCCGTCGCGGGTGAACCGCATGTGGATGTGTAGACCCGAGCCGGCTTTGCCCACGGTGATTTTAGGGGCGAATGTAATGTCGTAGCCGTAGCGGTAAGCGAGGTTGCGAATTATCCATTTCGCCACAACGAGCTGGTCGGCGGCATGGCTCGCCGGAACGGGAAGGAATTCTATTTCGTTCTGTTCATATACACGGCCGTTGAGGGTGAAGTTCCCCACTTCGGAGTGTCCGTACTTTATTGCTCCGCCGGCTTGGGCAATATATTTCATACATTCCTGACGGAAATCGGTGCATTTGGCGAAGGGCGCCGACTCATGGTAGCCACGTTGGTCGGTGGTGGGAAAATAGCCATCGTCGTCGGAGATGACGTAGTATTCGAGTTCGCCCATGGCGTAGAATTCGAGCCCGGTGGTTTCGGTGAAAGCATTACAGGCTTTTTTGAGCGTGGTGTCGGGAGCGCTGTCGAGAGGTCGGCCGTCTTTGTCGAAGAATGAACAAAGCATCGTGAGCGTCGGTATTTCACTGAATGGATCGACGAAAGCCGTGGAATAGCGTGGGATGACATATAGGTCGCTGCTTCCGGCTTCGACGAACGGAAAAAGACTCGAACCATCGACACGTTCGCCGCAGGAAAGGATTGTCTCAAGATATTCGAGGTTGTTGATGACAAAATTTAGGGTTTTGAGCCTTCCGTCGGCTGCTGGATACATGAAGTTCACCATTTTAATGTCGTTTTCGATGACAAACTTGATGATGTCGGCGCGGGTGAATTCGTGAGGAGGCTTCTGCAGGGATTTAACCACCAGATTTTGATTAAACTCAATTGTTTTATCCATGATATTTAGTAAAGTTTATAGTTTGAAGTTTATTGTTTAAAGTTAATAGTTTGAAGTTTAAAGTTGAGAGTTTATAGTTTAAAGTTTATTATTGCTCGAATAATCGAATGATCGAAAAAAATTTCTCATTCCTCATTTCTCACTCCTCATTCTTCTACTCTCCTCTTCCCAGCGACGAATTTGACGGAATTGCCAAATCACCATAAACAGCGTCACCATAGCGGCGAGGAAGTCTGATATGGTGAATGTGAACCAAACGCCCTCAAGTCCGATAAAGTCGGGAAGAATGAGAATGATTGGAATGAAGAAAATCACCTGACGGGTGAGGCTGAGGAATATCGACTTGCCAGCCTTGCCAATCGACTGGAACATATTTGTCGAGGAAATTTGGAAACCGGCCGACCAGAACATCAGCAAGGCTATGTGAATGCCTCTCGACGCCACATGAATCAGACCTGCGTCGGAAGTGAACATCCGGGCGATGGCTTCGGGGAAGGCTATTCCGAATCCGGAGCCGACGACGCAAATTGTCAGGCAAGCCAGCATCGACAGTTTGTAGCCCGACCGTAGGCGGTCGAAACGGCGCGCGCCATAGTTGTAACCGATGATGGGCTGTGCGCCCTGGCAAATACCCAACACGGCCGACACGAGCAGCTGGGTGAAAGTCGTGAAGATTCCTGCCGAAGCCACAGCCGGGTCGCCGCCGTATTTGTAGAGGGTTTTGTTGATGAGAATGTTGATAAGGCAGTTAACGGCGTTGACAATCGAGGGCGCGGCTCCGATGGAGATGATTGCCGCGACGATTTTCCATTTCAGACGGTAAGTGCCACGGGTGAAGTGGAGCGTCGATTTTTTCGACATAAAATGGGCTACGACGAAAATGCCGGATATGGTCATCGACAGGTCGGTGGCGATGGCCGCGCCTTTGATGCCCATATCGAGCCAGAATATAAACACCGGCGCGAGAATCAAATTGGCTAAGGCTCCAATGAACATTGTCACCATTGCGCGGGTGGGGTAGCCCGACGCGCGCATCACGTTGTTCAAGTTGAATGTCAGGTTTATCATCAACATGCCCGGAATCAAATAGAGCATAAAGTCGCGGGCATAAGGGAGTGATTTATCGCTGGCACCGAAAGCCAGTAGGATGTCGTCGATGAAGATCGTGAAGAACGAGAGGTAGATTAAAGCGTTGACGAGGGTGAGCGTCAGCGAGTTGCCGAGAATGTGCTCGGCGGTGCGATGGTCTTTGCGGCCAAGCACGATTGATGTTCTTGCGCCCGCGCCCGCGCCGATAAGCACCCCGATGGCCGCCGAGAGGTTCATGACGGGGAATGTGATGGCAAGCCCGGCGATGGCATCGGCTCCCACCCCTTGCCCGATGAATATGCGGTCGATCACGTTGTAGAGTGAGGTCACAATCATTCCGACCACTGCCGGAAGGCTATATTCCCACAGCAACCGGCCGACGGGACGGTTTTCGAGTTCCGACAGTTTGTTAAGGTTTGCCTGTGCTGTCTGTTGTGGCATTTCGCTCTTGTGGCGTGACTGTTTGTGCCGGTTTGCGGCTATTTTTCCTGAGGATGTTTGCGATAATATTCCTCAAGGATATATCGGATGTTGAAATAATATTTTTCGGGGCTGTCGGCCGACTGTTTTTTTACGCTCAGGCAGTCGAAATAAGGCTCAATGTAGGTGGAGTTGGTGACGTTGAGTTTTTGCAGGAGGAAATACTCCTGGCTGGGATAGATGACGAACCATGCGTTGTCGGGGTCGATTCCTGAGCCAGTGGAGCGTATTGCGGTGACAAGACGGTCGAGCTTATGCTGCCAAATTTTCGCGAGCGCGTTTTTTCCGCGTTTTTCGTAGGCCCAGACGAGGAAATTGAGCTGTTCGAGGTCGAAAGGCACATCATGGACCGCCATTCTGGCATATTTCAGCACTGAATCTTGCTCGGCTCGGTTGAGTTCGCTTTTGGTGTATAGGCGCTGTACGTGCTTCGGTGTCTCGAAGTGGCGATAGGGGTCGTAGTCTTCTTGAAAGACATAGCCCAAATACAAGTAACGGTATTCCTCGTGCGACATCATCGTGTCGTTCTCGAGGAATCGCGACATAAGTTTCTTGAAGTAGTAGGGCGACTTGGCGTTGAGGGTCTCTTTTTTCACACGCTCCATATTTGGGGCTTCAGCCGAGACTATGATTTTTTTCGGACGCGCGTAGGCCATCGTGGCGACAACCACCACGGCGAGAAGCGATGTCAGAATACGAGTTGACTTGTTCATGATAATTGGTGTTCGTTAAGCAATGAAGTCATCAGTACGGGCAATGCGGCGATGCAGGCAGTGACCACCGCGGGAAGCCCGACGGCACAAAGGTAAGCAAAAAACTTGGAAGTAGGAAATTTTACGGCGGCGGCTCCGCGTGGCGTGCGAGAGAAAGCCACTGCGCCAAGCAGAGCGCCGAGTGCTGAGCCAATGATAAGTCCCGCGTTGTCGGGCGAGACCACAATGCCCAGAAGTGCGCCGGCAATGGCGCCCGCCGACGGGTAAGCGGCCGCTGTGGCTGATGCCGCACGGTCGGGTTTGGCGAAATTAATGAGCATCAGTAACACAACGGCAATACCCCAGAATATCAACTGGTTGGGGTCAATCCACACTTTATGGCTGAGGTTGACCAGCCATAGACCGGCGTAGGCCACGAAGGGCGGCGGCACGACAGGGCGGAAGAGCAGCCCGAGCGAGGCTGCCAGCACGATTATTCCGGATATGAGATAGAATGTTTCGATGGCTGTCAGTTGTTGGTGTTCGACGTTTGTGTTGTTGGGCTGTTTGCGGCGTTAAGCTCGGGATATTCCACTCTGGCGTGGTAGATGATGGCTAAGCGACTGATAAACGCTTTCTTTATTAGCTTGATGTCGCGGAATGAGATGTTGGAGTCATCATGAAGCCCTTCGGCGATTTGTTCGCCGATTATTCTGTTGACAAGCGCTGTGATGGCCTCGGCGGTGTGTTCGCGAAGCGAGCGTGAGGCGGCCTCGACTGAATCGGCCATCATGAGGATGGATGTCTCGCGCGACTGCGGGTTAGGCCCGGGATAGGAGAAGGGAGCGGGGTCGATTTCCTCATCGGGGTGGGCATTGCGCCAAGTATTGTAGAAATAGCGGGTGACGCCTTTCCCATGATGCTCGGCAATGAATGCACGTATCGGCTCGGGCAGATTCTCCTTTTCGGCGCGTTTTAGTCCGTTGGTGACATGGCCGATGATGATTTTCGCCGACGACACGGGGTCGAGCGAATCGTGGGGATTCACGCCTTTTTGGTTTTCGGTGAAGAATGCCGAATTGTCAATTTTTCCGATGTCGTGATACAAGGCACCGGTGCGGACGAGCTGCACGTTGGCGCCGACGGCGCGCGCGGCTTCGGCGGCGAGGGTGCTCACCGACATGCTGTGCTGGAATGTGCCGGGGCATTCTTCCGAGAGCTTTTGAAGCAGGTGGCTGTTGGTGTCGGCAAGTTCAATGAGGGTCATCACCGAGGTGAAACGGAATGTTTTTTCGAAAACGAAGATGAGGAAATACACGAACGAAATCAGTACGGCGTTGATGCCCGTGAACAGGAGAATGCGCTTGATATAGTCGGAAACGGTGCCTATTGTCATCAGCTCAACTGTGACATACGACACGATATATGCGAGGAACACGAGCGCGGCCGTCCGCAAGAGTTGGCTCCGTCGGGTGAGGTCCTTTAGCGAATAGACGGCGGTGACGCCGGCAGTCCACTGCATGAACAGGAATTCAAACTGCGAGCCGACAGCGACTGCGGAAAGGAATATTGTGACGATGTGGACGGCAAGGGCCGTTCGGGTGTCGAAGAAGGTGAGGATGACTATGGGGATGATGGTGTAGGGGATAATGTAGGAGCCGCCGTCGAAATGCGAGCCGATGAAATGGTTGGCAATGACAAACACTCCGATTAGCATGTAGATTAAAACGGTTGTTTTCGTGGAGGCGAAATATTGCGGCCGGAAAATCCTCAGGAAAAAGAACAGCGACAACAGCGAGAGGACAATGAAGCCGATTTTTCCCAAAAACACGTATAGACCGTTCGACTCCCCGCGCGACTGCCGCTCGCTGACGATGCGCTCAAACTGCTTGAGATTGGTGTAGATTTGAGGGGTGACGATTTCCCCACGGTCGATGATTCGTTCGCCCTCGTGGATGAGACCCGTCGGGGCGACGGCTTTGTTGTAAATCTCGTCGCGGAGCTTATTTGACGCGATGGTGTCGACTTCGATGTTCGGCACGATTATCTTTGCCAGCCCTATCTGGGCAAATGCGGCTTTGAAGTCGGGGTTGGTGAACAGGCTGTCGATGCGGGAGTAAGCCCCCTTGGGCGAAAGGAAGGTGGTGGCATCGATTTCGGAGGTGACGTTGTTTTTTATGGTGCGCACGGTCTTAAGGTGACCCGACTGGATGCGTGATGCCAGCCGCGAGTTGATGATGCCTGTTGAATAGACGCTCTTTATTGTCGCCATCACCGATGCGCGCGAAGTAGTGCCGAAGCCCTCGACGTTGGCGAGCGCTTCGTTGACTTTGCTGATTGCCGACTCTTCTGTGGCTGTGTTGCGGGTCACGACGGGCGAGAATGTGCGGTTGACGCTGTCGCGGATTTCCATACAGCGCACAGAGTCGAGATAGATGGGCATATCGGTGGGGGCTGTGAGCAGATCGTAGCCCCATGGGCGGCCGATTTCGTACTTATAGCTCTTCGTGGTAGTCGTGGGCAGGAACCACACGATGGCGAACGCCGTTATCGAGAACACCAGCAGATGGAATGCTGTGTTGCGCTTCAGTATTGTTTTCTTTTCGTTTGCCATATTGTTGTCGGGGTGTTGATGTCGGTGTCATGAGGGGTCAGCTCACTCTGTTGGCGATTTTGACTCCGTCGATTTTCTTAAGTTTGTCGCAGAGGTTGACTACTATTTTGGCGTTGTTGACAAGGAGGGTCAAATCGCAACGGAACACTTCGTTGTCCGACTCGATGTTGAGCCTTTTCATGTTGAACGACATGTCCTGCGAAATGATTCCGATGATTTGGTGTAGGATGCCGATTCGGTCGATGCCTTCCACATGGATGTCGGCGAGGAAATCCTTCGAGGTTTCCTCCTCCCAACGTGTGGCGACGATGCTGGATCCGCGTGTGGCTTTGAGCCTTTGCGCATGGGGACAGGTTTGGTCGTGTATCACCACCTGGCCGTTGTCGTCGATAAATCCGAGCACGTCGTCGCCGGGAATGGGATGGCAGCAGTCGGAAAGACGGAAGTTTGATTCGCTGCTGGTGTTGCCTCGGTGGAGCACATACACTTCCTTTGTGTTGATTTTAGTTGCTTCGGCCTCGTCTTTCTGCCGCGATAGTTCCTTGTTGCTCGGTGTCTTGCCTCCTCCGAGCGAGCCGAAGATGCGGGTGAATAGCGAGGGGGTCGATTTAATGCGCTTGACGTATTCTTCCGAGAAGGCGATTTTGTTTGCTCCCAGCTGATAGTAGAGGTCTTCACGGTTGCGGGCCTTGAGGTCGCGGATGATGCGAGAGGTGATTTCGGGAGAGGCGGGAAGGTCGTTATCGACGAGGAAGTCGCGGTAGATTTTTCGTCCGTTCTCGACGATTATGTGCCTTTGTTTCTTCAAGGCCGAGCGGAGGCGGGTTTTGCCGCGGGCGGTGACCATGTCGTTGGCCCATTCTTCTTTAGGGGTCTGTGTTTTCGAGGTGAGGATTTCCACTTGGTCGCCGGAGTTCAGCTTGTGGCCCAGCGGCACGAGCTTGTGGTTGACTTTCGCCGCAATGCAGGTGGCTCCGATGTTGGTGTGGATGTTGAATGCGAAGTCGAGCACTGACGAGCCTTTCGGCAGATTGAGCATGTCGCCGTCGCGGGTGAACACCACGATTTCCGACGAGAACAGATTGAGCTTGATTGTGTCGAGGAAGTCGAGGGCGTTAGGCTCGGGATTTTTGAGGATGTCCTGAATGGTCTTAATCCAGTTGTTGAGTTCGGGCTCTTCCTCGCCTTCGCCGTTTTTGTATTTCCAGTGGGCGGCGAATCCGCGTTCGGCGATGTCGTCCATTCTTTCGCTGCGGATTTGCACCTCCACCCACACTCCGTCGGGGCCCATGGCCGTCACGTGTAGGGCCTGATATCCGTTGGCCTTCGGGTTGACTATCCAGTCGCGCGTGCGCTCCGGATGGGGGTGGTAGAAGCTCGTGATGGTGTTGTAGATGTCGTAGCAGATGGTTTTCTCCACTTCAATTTTTGGCTCGCAGCGGAAAATGATGCGCATCGCGTAGATGTCGTAAACCTCCTCGAAGGGGATTTGCTTCAACTCCATTTTCCGCCACACGGAGAACACTGATTTCACGCGGTTGACGGCTTCGAATTCTATGCCTTTCTCGTGCAGGCGCTTGATAATTGGGGCGGAGAAGTTGGTATATAGGCGGTTGCGTTCTTCTTCCGACGCTATGATTTGGCTTTTAACTCGCTCGTAGGCCTGTGGATGCTCATATTTGAATGCGAGATCCTCAAGTTCTGTCTTGATGGCGTAGAGGCCGAGGCGGTGGGCGAGAGGGGCATAGACGTAGAGGGTCTCGCCGGCGATTTTGAATTGCTTGTGAGGAGCCATCGAACCGAGGGTGCGCATATTGTGCAGGCGGTCGGCCATCTTGATGAGAATCACTCGGATGTCTTCGGCCATCGTGAGGAGCAGTTTGCGGAAGTTCTCGGCCTGAATCGACGCTTGGTCGCCCAGAAGCCCGCCTGAAATTTTGGTGAGTCCGTCGACTATCGACGCTATTTTGTCGCCGAAGTTGTTGCGGATGTCTTCGACGGTGTAGTCGGTGTCCTCCACGACATCGTGGAGCAGAGAGGCGCAAATCGACGTGGAGCCGAGCCCTATTTCCTGGCTGGCGATTTTCGCCACGGCGATAGGGTGGAGGATATACGGCTCGCCCGACCGACGGCGGATGCCCTTGTGGGCTTCGCGGGCGAATTGGTATGCGCGATTGATGATTTCGACTTTCTTGCGGTGGTTGCTTGCCAAGTAGCCCTTCAGGACATCCTGAAAGGCATCATCTATCATCCGGTCCTCTTCTTCGGGGGTATATCGCGGTTTGCTTATCATTGTCGGTCGTATTTTTGTTGTCGCACGATAAACCGTACGGTTGTCGGTCAACGTCTCCGTGCGCGTGCACACGCGGAAACAATATGCGAAGTTAGCAAAATTTCGCGAGATTTGTCGCTGTGAAAGCCCAAAAGTTGTTAAATGCCCCGATTTTCCATTGTTTTTAGGGGATTTCTACAAATTGCCTAAAAGAGTTCAATGACGTTACTGTCATCTATGAAGTCCTTTGAACGTGGAATTTGTAGAAAGCCCCCTAAATCACGGGAACTGTATGTTGTGCTTGTGGAACTGCTCGATGTCGAGTTTTTTTAAGCCGCATCGTTCGATGGGTCGGAATTCGTTGTGGTCGTTTACGTAGAGTCGCTTTACGGGCTTGAATGTCGGGTTGCCCAACGCCATTTCATCGCGGAGCAGGCGAGTGCGCACGCCGGCCAGGTCGAGCAGGGTGTGATACATGACCATGTTGGTCATCACTGGTTTACTGGCGTTGCCCTGCATGGCCTGCCACTGGGCAGGATGCGCTTCGCGCCATTCGGGGCTTGCCCAAGCGATGAATGGCACCCTCAGCTGATAGTAGGTGGGCAAAGGCGAAGCATGCAGGAGTCGGTTGCGTGAGTCGTCATAAATGTCCTCGCCGTGGTCGCTGGTGAAGAGCATCACAGCCGGCCTGCCGCTATCGTGCAACACTTGCATAATGCCGGCAAGCACATAGTCGGCATACAGGATGGTGTTGTCGTAGGCGTTGACCAGTTGCTGTCTGTATTCCTTGACGGCATTGGGATAGTCCGTGTCGCCCATGCGGGCGAACGGTTCGGTATAACGGTCGCGGTAATCAAAATGCGAGCCATAGCAGTGGAGCACAACGAACAGTCGTTGGTCCGACGCCGCGCGTAGTTTGCGCTCAAGCAGCGTGACTAGCTCGTCGTCCATGGGGTTGGCGGTCAACGACACGCTGTCTTTGATGAAGTTGACATCCTGCGCCTCTGTTCCCAAAAAGTCGATAAATGAGCCGTTGCGCCGCTGATTGCTATAGAATGCCGTTGTGAAGCCGGCTTCCTCCATGGCGCTTATCACTCCTTTTTCGCTGTATAAGCTGTCAAAGCTCCCCTGGCTGGCTGCAGGTGTGAGCAACAATGGCACGCTCTTGTGTGTGGTGTTGCTCATGCTGAGCGCATCGCGGAAAACCACCAAACCCGATGTTATGATTGAGTCGGACGACAGGTGGGGAGTGGTGTCGCGATGATAGCCGTAGATGCCCATTTCATCCGCACGCAGTGTCTCACCGATGACCATGACATACACTTCAGGAATGGTGTCGTGGCGGTTGTAGGAAGCTTCGTGCTTGTAGCCCTCAACTGCCACAGGATAGTGAGCCGAGCGGTATAGCCGGTCAAAACTAAGCAGGAAATTATAGGTGCCGTTGATGGGGAAAATGTCGTCGCTCATCCGGAAATGCTCGTTCTTGTGGTAGTTGACGCCCAACATGACGAGCGAAACGGCAAGCAGCACAGCGCCGACTATGCGCTGTTTGCGCTGAAAAGCCTGCCGTAGTGTCGCCTTGTTTCGTATCGAGACGATACTCAATGCGATGCCAGAGCCATAGATGAGAACTACGAAGATGACCGATCGCGACAGTTGCGTCAGAAGTTCGTAGATCTCGCTTGTGTTTGATGTGACTGCGTTGATAAACATATCCACGGCTATGGGTGACTCGCCAAACAGGTCGAGCAACACAATCTGGAATGCGGCGAGGAAGCTGAAAAAGAAAAGCCACCAGAACATGTGTCCGGGCTTTTTCTTGAGCGTGAGGGCTATCCAGTAAAATGCCAGTGGCAACGTGATGCCTATGACGCGGGTCAACAGCGAGGTCGACTCGGTGAAGAACATGAACACATTGGGCAAGATGAGCATGCCCAGGAATATCCAGTAGATAATATGTTGGTTCTTAAGAAAACGCACTTTTAAGGAAAACACTAATAATAATTGTTTAGAAGGTTGTAAAGCTCAATGTTTTCGGCCGTTGGAGCTTAGAAGGCTTCGTTGACGTTGAAGATGAAGCCCGACTGCCCGCTTCGTCCAAAGCCGTAGTCCAAGCGGATGTTGATTCGCCGTCGGAACTCCCAGCGTAAGCCCAGGCCATAGTTGGGCAACCAGTGCCGGAACGAACCACTGTCGTGGAAAACGCTTCCGGCTCCGCCCCAGATGACGGCGCCAAACCGGCGATAGATATACTGGCGCAATTCAATCTGCGTTGTGACCATGTGCTTGTCGCGGTAACGCCCGCGATAGTAGCCGCGCATACTGCGACTGTCGCCCAGCAGTGACATCATCGCCCACGAAGGGTTGCCGAAATTGAACAGCGCCCTGGCCTCTCCCGCGACGACTGCTCCCTTCCATGCGGTGTGGTAGTAGCATGCGCGGAAATCGGTCGTTGAGAAGGCATAACGGTTCCATAAAAACTTGGGTCGGAACACCTGATTAAGGTACAGATACACCCCGCGATATGCATTGGTTATGAGGTCGCGGCTGTCGTAGAGCAGGGTCAATCCCAGACCATAGTTTCTTATCACATGGTCCTGCCCTTCAAAGAGTGGTGTTGATTCCACTATCCCGCTGTTGGCATAGTTCCACTGAAGCATGGGGCCGACGTAGATGTTATTCGCCAGGCGGAACAGCAGTTCGCCCTTAATCTTATAGTCGTGTTCGTGGAGCTTGACCTTATCTTCGTCGTAATTTCCGTTCTCATATCCGATGCCCCAAAAGTCGCGCGGTGCATAGAGCACTTCCAACTCATAGTTAAGTCGCATCCTGTTGGCAGGGAAAAAGGTTGTCCCGTCGATGCCCAATTTCCAGAATCCGGCTGTGGTGACCTCGGCCGTAACGCTTGCGTTGCTGGGTTGAATGGTGTCGCATCCGTTAAGCCGGTATTGTGCCACGCCCGCCAGACCCAGCCCGAGTTTTGAGTCGCTTGCGTAGCTGGGACCGCCCAAAAAGCTTATTGAGAAGCGTTTTTTATTATGTGCTGCCGTGTCGGCATCAAGCTTAAAGTAGTTTTTCACTTTTTGCCACGTTCCTGCTTGTCGCACAGAGTCGGTTGGCTGGGCGGCGGCAAGCATTGATGCCATCAACAAGAGTATAAATATAGCAACAGAGTTTCGTAACATGGGCGCATAGGTCGCCGAGAGCGAACTTTGGCGACGACTGGCTTTATCGGATAAGCAAAAACGGCGAGAGAGGGTCGCTTTTTTTGCTTTTCGGGCGCAAAGTTAATGAAAATTTCTCAAACTGACAACCACTGGCAGAGCACCGTCATGCGCCGCCGTGGCCGGCAATTCTATTCCGCACGGAAGAGGTCGTCCATGGTGACGGTGTCGTAAAAAACACCCGAATATTGGTTGCTTTTCAATCCGTAGGTGGTGACAAGAACTGTTTGGATGGCGTCTCTTGTCTTTGTGAAGTGGACAAATGTGGCGTTCCGTTCCCTTATCCGCTCTTCATAATCCCGAGTCACAACAAATTCAGAT
>CADBML010000114.1 GCA_902795825.1 uncultured Bacteroidales bacterium | reverse complement strand
TATAATCCTGAATTTACGAAAGAGTTCATTGTCGTTACCGTTTGTTTTGAAATCATTTGAACGGGGAATTTTTAGAAAGCCCCTTTATTGTGTCCCAGAACAAAACCCGCTGCGTTTTTTTTATGTTTTTGCTTTTACTGAAATCAGCAAAAGTGTTTTTATTGATTTTGTGAAAATTAAAACACAGGATTTTACCGGCGCAATTTACCTGTGAGCGTTTTTTGGGGCGGGAATTTGGGCGGCTCATTTTATTTTCTTAAATTTGCAGTAAGCGATTCTCTCAAAATAGATTAATCTTATGTTACGCAAAATCCGACTGACGCTCGCCACCATCATGTTCGTGGCCATAGCTCTCCTCTTTTTGGATATTTCAGGCGCACTCCACCGCTGGCTGGGCTGGACTGCGAAAATACAGTTTTTCCCGTCATTGCTCGCCGTCAATTTCGTTGTGGTGGCTGTGCTTATTATAGTCACGTTCATCTTCGGGCGCATCTACTGCTCGGTGATTTGTCCGCTGGGCATTATGCAGGACATCATGGCACGTTTCCGCCGCAAGAAAAACCGCTTCTCCTATTCGCCCGAACGCCGTTGGCTTCGCTACGGGCTGCTGGTGGTGTTTCTCGCGGCTTTCATTTTCGGCGCCGGATCGCTCGTGGCCCTGCTTGAGCCTTACAGCAGTTTCGGCCGAATAATGACGAACATTTTCAAGCCGGCCTACGAAGCGGGCAACAACCTGCTCGCCTCGATAGCCGAACATTACGAGAGCTACGCCTTTTATTCGGTCGACACATGGGTGCGCTCATTGCCTACGCTAATTGTCGCCGTTGTCACTTTTGTGGTGATTTTCGTGCTTGCCCTCTACGGCGGCCGCACGTATTGCAACACCGTCTGCCCCGTCGGCACGATTCTGAGCTTCTTCTCACGGATATCGCTCATGAAAATCCGTTTCGACAAAGATAAGTGCCGGAAGTGTGGCAAATGCTCCCGCAACTGCAAAGCGTCGTGTATCGACTTCAAGTCGATGAAAGTGGATTATTCCAGATGTGTGGTTTGCGGCAACTGCTTAAAGCAGTGCAATTTCGATGCCCTGCACTACACGGCCAAGAAACTCTCCAAATCAGAAAAAGCAGATGGCGCGGGCGGTGCGAAAGGGTCGGACAAGGCAGACGAATCAGGCGATTCGGGAGAATCAGTCGATAAGGGCCGTCGGGCAGTGATTGCCTCAGCGGCTTTGGCCGTGGCCTCGGCGGCTTTGGCCGAAGAGAAAACGAAAGTCGATGGCGGACTTGCCGTTATAGAGGACAAAATAGCCCCCAAACGCACCACCCCGCTGACGCCTCCCGGCTCGATTTCGGCGGCGAACCTCGCCAAGCATTGCACCGGCTGCCAACTCTGCGTGGCGGAGTGTCCCAATGATGTGTTGCGTCCTTCGACGGGGTTGCTTAACATGATGCAGCCCACGATGAGCTATGAGCGAGGATACTGTCGTCCGGAATGTTCGCGTTGCTCCCACGTTTGCCCCACCGGCGCAATCCATTCCATTCCCTCTTTCGAGAAATCGAGCATCCAAATCGGCCATGCCGTATGGATTAAGGAGAACTGTCTGCCAGTGACCGACGGCGTCGAGTGCGGCAACTGTGAACGCCACTGTCCTGTGGGCGCAATCACGATGATTCAGCTCGACGAAGCCGACGAAATGTCGCCGATGGTTCCGGCAGTCAATGAGGCACGATGCATCGGTTGCGGCGCTTGCGAGAACCTCTGCCCTGCCCGACCGTTCTCGGCAATCTACGTCGAAGGTCACGAAGTACACCGCACAATTTAGCCCAAACTCACACATATTAGCATATATGGAACGACGAGAATTTTTGAAACGCCTGGGCATCGGAGCCGCCGCCACTTCGGCGGTTGTCGCCTCCTGCACGGGCAAAAAAGAGATAACATCATCATCGACACGGCAAGCCATCGGCCCGATGACAACGCGCCGCAATCCGGCGACAGGCGACGAAGTAAGCCTCCTCGGCTACGGAATGATGAGGCTGCCCGTGATGGGCGGCGTCTCGGGCCGCGAAAACCCCGATGCCGACATTGACCAAGAGATGGTGAACCGCCAAGTGGATTACGCCATCGAACACGGGGTGAACTATTTCGACACATCGCCCGCCTATTGCCAGGGACGCTCCGAAACAGCCACCGGCATAGCCCTCAGCCGACATAAACGTTCGGAATATTTCATCGCCACCAAGTTGTCGAACTTTTCGCCCAACACGTGGAGCCGACAAGCCGGACAGGATATGTTCCGCAACTCGCTAAAGTATCTGAAAGTCGAGTATGTCGATTATCTTCTGCTCCATGGCACGGGCATGGGCGCGGCCGATGCCGACGGCAACCAACTGTCGGGCATGGAAGCCTTCGAGCAACGTTATATCAACAATGGCATTCTCGACTGGCTCGTTGAGCAAAAGCGTGCCGGCAAAATCCGCAACCTCGGTTTTTCCTACCACGGCGACATCGACGTTTTCAATCTTCTTCTGAAATGGCACGACGAAGGCCGCTATCATTGGGATTTCGTGCAGATTGAACTGAACTATCTCGACTGGTGGTGGGCCGACGAAATCAACCCGCGCAACACCGACGCCAAATATCTCTACGAGGAACTTGCCAAACGCGACATTCCTGCCGTGATAATGGAGCCGCTGCTCGGAGGGCGTCTTGCCAATGTGCCCGACCCTATCGTGGCTCGCATGAAGGCGCGCCGGCCTGAAGACTCAGTGGCGACATGGGCATTCCGATATGCCGGCTCGTTCGACAAAGTGCTGACCGTTCTTTCCGGCATGACTTACATGGAAAACCTCGTCGAAAACTGCATCACGTATTCATCGCTCGAGCCAATCACAAAAGAGGAAAACGATTTTCTGATGGAGATTTCCAACGAAATCTACAATCTGAAAACAATCCCCTGCAACGAGTGCAACTACTGCATGCCTTGCCCTTACGGCCTGAATATTCCGGCAATATTCTCGCATTACAATAAATGCATAAAAGAGGGCAATATCCCCGAAAACCGAAAGAGTCCGGAATATGCCCGCCAGCGACGCGCATTCCTCATCGGCTACGACCGCTCCGTGCCACGGCTGCGCCAAGCGAACCACTGCATCGGCTGCGGCCAATGTTCGCCCCACTGTCCGCAACGAATCGACATTCCCAACGAAATGCGCAAAATCGACGTTTTTGTCGAGGGCCTGAAACGCAATAACCACCCCATGCCCGATGGAAAACCTGAAATCGCTCCTAAAGCGTGAATCCGGCACTCGTGGCGTTGCGCGGTCGGTCCATGGTGAAGTGGTGCGCTTCACTCATCGCGGCGTGGCCGACCTTTACCGGCTCGTCGTTGACCGCCCCGACTTCACCCCTGACGCAACCCTTGCAGACAATGTGATTGGCAAAGGTGCGGCGCTATTGGCCGTTTACGGCGGCTTTGCCGAAGTGTATGGCGAGCTGATGAGCCGGCCGGCATTCGCCACTCTTACGGCTGCCGGCATCACCGCCTCTTGCGGCACACTCGTTGATAACATCATCAACCGCGCCGGCACCGACATTTGCCCAATAGAGAAACTCGTGGCCGATGTTAGCGACCCTGCCTGCGCCCTCACTCTCATTCATGACAAACTTTCTCAGATGAAATATCCTTCTTCTATTCATAGCGAACAATTATAATAAGTGGCTTTCTATAAATCACCCATTCAATAAGATGACAAATCAAATAGCAATAATAATGAAACATTTCGTAAAATTAGCCGCTACGATTGCGACTGTCGTGATTTGCGCCGCGAGCGCACACGCCGACACCTATCTCAACGAGACATTCTCCTGGCTCAACTATGGCAGCGAACTGGGCTGGACCACCACAGGAGAAAAAGGCATCAATAACTGGACCGACGATGAGAAGGCCCACGGATGGACAAGCCGCTCGTCGTATGCCTTAGGCCGCCCGGGCTTCGTCAAGCTCGGCAAGGTGGGCTACGCCGGCGACATCATCAGCCCTTCACTCAACATTAACGGCACGAAGACCGTCACACTGTCATTCCAAGCCACAGGGTTTACGTCGGCTACGTTATCAGTTATCGACACACAAGAACTATACGTTGTGGCTTTGGGCGCCGGCACGGTGACGAAAGTCACTGGCGGAGTCGGCGGCAACAGCGTGAATGGAGGCGAAAAACACTACATTACCAACAATGTGGCCTACCTTGACGAAAATGGCAACAGCGTCACACTCCACAACGCCGCGTATATCAAACTGGACTCGGCCAACCACTTTAACAAAAACGTCGATTCCACAGGCTTAAAGATTTGGAAAAAGGGATTCACCAACTACTCCGTAACCATCGAAGGAGCAACATCCGCAACCCGAATCGCCTTTATCGGAGGGAATTTCAACCTTAACGACGGCAGCGAATACCGCAACCGCATTTTCCTCGACAATATCGTTGTCGAAGACTACAACCCCACCTATCTCAGCGAAGGCTTTTCGTGGCTCAGTTACGGCAGTGAACTGGGATGGACCACCACAGGAGAAAAGGGCATCAAAAACTGGACCGACAATGAGAAGACCCACGGATGGACAAGCCGTTCGTCGTATGCCTACGGCCGACAAGGCTTTGTCAAACTCGGCAAGACCGGCTACGCCGGCGACATCATCAGCCCTTCACTCGACATTCAAGGCACAGCCACTGTGACCGTGGCGTTTCAAGCCACAGGATTCACATCGGGCACGCTCTCTTACATCGACCCGCAGCAACTATATGTGGCGGCTTTAGGTGCCGGAAAGGTGATTAACGTGGAAGGCGGCGTCGGAAGCAACAGCGAGAATGGCGGCGAAGTCCACTACGTGAAAAACAATGTGGCCTACATTGACGAAAACGGCAACAGCATCACCCTCAACGACGTGGCTTACATCAATTTGGACTCCGCAAACCACTTCAACAAACAAGTTGATTCCACCGGAAAGAAAATATGGAATAAAGGATTCACCAAATACACCGTCACCATTGAGGGAGCCACTGCCGCAACCCGCATCGCTTTCATCGGAGGAGATTTCAACCTTAACGACGGCAGCGAATACCGCAACCGCATTTTCCTCGACAACATTGTGATAAAGAACTACGACGTCGCCACCCCCAACATAATAGGGCGCATCACCTGCAAATCGGCGGGTGTGGCCGGTGTGCCGGTGAGCGACGGCATACTCACAACCGTCACCGACAACAACGGCTACTACTCCCTACGTAGCCACAAGAAGAACGGCTCAGTGTTTTACACATTGCCCCGAGGTTATGAGCCCGAGGTGGCGAACGGATTTAACCCACAGTTCTGGGCTAAGCTTACGGCCGATGTCAACACAGTGGAGGAACACAATTTCGAGATTAACGACGTCGATAACGACACCTACATAATGGTGGTGGGCGCCGACGCTCATCTTTCAAACCGCATCAACGACATAAGCCAATTCAGCGACGGCTTTGTCGAGCACCTGCGCGACGAAGTAAACGCTGCCGGCGCAACGCCTATTTATTCTACTATCTTGGGCGACTTGGCTTGGGACAGATATTGGTATGGCCAGAACTACGATTTGTCGAGCTTTATGAGCACACTCACGTCCAAGAACTATCCCATGATATTGTTCCCCGTGATGGGCAATCACGACAACGACGCCGCAGTGGCTGCCGGGACTTCGTGCGACTTCAACGCCGGCGGAGCATGGCGCAACAATGTTTGCCCCAACCACTACAGCTATAATATAGGAAAAGTACACTACGTCGCCCTCGATGACGTGATTTATCTCAATAACGACACCGGCGGCACATACGACACCGGCGTTGTCGGAAGCCGCGACTACAACCGGCAACTGACGAGCGAACAACTCATTTGGCTCAAAAAAGACCTTGAATTAGTCGATAAATCGACTCCGGTGATTATAGAATTGCACGTGCCAGTTTGGAAACTGAAGCCTTCCGATTTTAGCGTCAGCGAGGGGCTTGTCAATGGCGGCGTTAATTCCAGCGTGATTCTCTCCGAGATTCTTAAAGACTACCAAACAGTGCATATTTGGACCGGCCACACCCACTACAACTATCATACCCACCCCGCCGCCTATCCGAATATCCACGAGAACAACGTGGCTGCCATTTGCGGCACTTGGTGGTGGACTGGCTATTACACCAACCGCCATATATGTAGGGACGGCTCTCCAGGAGGCTATGAAGTGGTATATGTCGATGGAAAAGACATCAAATGGGAATATCACTCAATGGAAGACAACGGCAACGCCCAGTTCCGGGCTTTCGACATGAATAAAGTGCGTTCGTTATTTGGCTCTAACTCATATCTCAAGACATATTTCGAGAACAATCCTTCGAAAATGAACTATGCGAGCAGCACCTACGACAACTATGCCAACTCCGTATTACTCAACATTTTCAACTACGATACCGACTGGAAAGTAGAAGCGGATGAAATCGTCAGTAACGGCACGGTAAATGTGCTGAAACCTGTCAGAGTGGCTGCCGAAGACCCGTTGCAAACTCTCGCATACGCACTTGAGCGGCAGAAACGCAGCCTGTCTCTTTCGAGTGACTGTCAAGCCTATAAAAACGCCCACATGTTCCAGATCCCCACATCAAGCGCTTCCACAACTGTCAACATCCGTGTCACCGACAGTTTCGGAAATGTATATACCAAGGAATTTACGCGCCCCAGCGCCTTCTCAATCAATATGAAAGATGAAACAAAGAAGACTCCCAGCCCCACATCGGTTGACCTCACACACGGCAACGATGCCGTAAAAGTGCTGACAGGCGATGGCTGCATCATCATCAAGAGCGACATCGACACCGAGGCCCGGATATACACCGGCAGCGGAAGACTTCTCAGGTCAATAAAAGTCAACCGCGGCCACAACGAATATCCCATCGACAGTCGCGGATTCTACATCGTTTCGATTAAAGGCACGGGGCACAAAGTGATTCTGTAACATTTCCAATTCCCCATAAAACAACCACTCTTAACAAGAATTAACCAAATTCTTAAAAAATGAGACATCTCGGCAAATACATCGCTATCATTTCAGCATCTATGGCAATTAGCTTAACAAATGCCAATGCAACCACATATCTTAATGAAGACTTTTCGTGGCTCAGCTACGGTAGCGCTTTGGGTTGGGTAACTACCGGCGAATCAAACGCGAGAATTGACAAATGGACATCAACAGAATCGGCTCATGGATGGAAAAGCCGGTCGAACTATGTCTATGCTCGTCAAGGCTTTCTCAAACTGGGAAAAGTGGGCTATGCCGGCGACGTTATCACGCCCTCGCTCGGCATATCCGGCACCACGTCTATAACCGTAAGCTTTCAAGCCACAGGATTCACCTCCGAAGGGCTCTCTGTTATTGACGCGCAAGAAATGTATGTGGCCGCGATAGGCGCGGGTAAAGTGGTGAAAGTGACGGGCGGCACCGGCGACAATAGCGTCAACGGCGGCGAGACCCACTACGTTGCAAACAACGTGGCTTACGTTGATGCAAATGGCAACAACGTCACTCTAAACGACGTGGCTTACATCAAACTTGACTCCGCCAACCACTTCAACAACACTATTGACCCCGACGGCACCCGAATTTGGCAAAAGGGATTCACTCACTACACCGTCACTATTGACGGCGCCACATCTGCCACTCGCGTGGCATTCATTTGTGGCAACTACTCCACAAGCATTATCGACGGGTATCGCAACCGAATGTTTCTTGACAACATTGCAGTTGACAAAAACACCGAGCCCAACATCGCGGGACGCATCACCTGCGATGGCGAAGGGGTGGCGGGAGTGCCTGTGAGCGATGGAGTGGTGGTCGTAGCCACCGACAACAACGGCTACTATTCAATGCGTAGCGAAAAGGCCAACGGATTTGTGTTCTACACGCTACCGGGCGGCTATGAGCCGGAGGTTAAAGATGGTTTTAACCCGCAATTCTGGGCAAAACTCACCGAAAGCACTTACAATTTAGAAGAGCACAATTTCACCCTGAAGAAAGTTAACAACGACACCTACATTATGGTGGTGGCAGCCGACGCACATTTATCAACCCGTACAAACGACATGAGCCAATTCCACAGCGGGTTTATCTCACGCCTTAACGACGAAGTGAATAATGCCGGCGCCACTCCGATTTATTCAACCATCTTAGGCGATTTGGCATGGGACAGATTTTGGTATTCCAAAAACTACGACTTGTCAAGCTTTATGAACACTCTCGTCACCGAAAATTATCCGATGATAATGTTCCCCGTGATTGGCAATCACGACAACGATGGAGCCATACCCGCCGGCACCTCTTGCGATTTCCTCGCCAGCGCCGCGTGGCGCACACACGTTTGTCCCCACTACTATAGCTACAACCTCGGGCAAGTGCACTACGTGGTTCTTGACAATATCGTCTATCTCAACACCGACACCGGCGAATCCTACGATACCGGCATCGTGGGAAGCCGCAACTACAACAACCAAATAACCGATGAGCAAATCGCATGGCTAAAGAAGGATCTCAAATTCGTCGATAAATCAACGCCTGTGGTTATTGAGATGCACATCCCGGGGTGGAAAGTGAAAGCAGCCGATTTCAGCGTTGTTGACGGACTGACCGGTGGCAATGTCAACTCCAGCGAAGCACTCGCCACGGCTCTCAGCAACTACGAAAATGTGCTCGTCTGGACAGGACACACTCACTATAACTGCCACGCTCACCCGACAAGTCACACCAATATTCACGAAAACAACGTGGCAGCCGTGTGCGCCACTTGGTGGTGGACCGGCTACTACACCGGCCGTCACATCTGCAAAGACGGAAGCCCCGGCGGATATGAAGTGGTATATGTCAACGGTAAAGATATAAAATGGGAATATCACTCAATGGAGAGAAACGGCAATGCTCAGTTTCGCGCATTCGATATGAATAAAGTGCGCTCTTACTTCGCTAATAATGCCAATCTTCAAGCCTTCTTCGCCGAAAACACATCAAAGATGAATTATGCGAGCAGCACCTACGACAATTTTGCGAACTCGGTAATGCTCAACATATTCAACTACGACACAGATTGGAAGGTGGAAGCAGTAGAAGTTCTCGCCAACGGCACGCTTAAAACGCGGACCCCCGTGAGAATTGCCGCCGAAGACCCGCTTCACACTCTCGCCTATACCCTCGCCCGCATTGAGCACAATGCCACTCCTTCAATCAGTTATTTCGCTTCGCTAAACGCCCACATGTTCCGTATTCCCACTTCAAGCGCATCGACAACTGTCAACATCAAAGTCACCGACAGTTTCGGCAACATCTACACCAAGGAATTTAAGCGTCCAAGCGAATTTTCCATCAATATGACCGACGAGAACGTGAAAATTTCCAACCCCACATTCACCGAACACGCCACCACCGACAATGCCATAAAAGTGCTCTCCGGAAACGGCTCTGTCATCATAAAGAGCGACTTCGACACTGATGCTCAGATATATTCCGGCAGCGGCAACATGGTCAAGTCAATCAAGGTGAAGCGCGGTCACAACGAATATCCCATCGACAGTCGCGGATTCTACATCGTTTCGATTAAAGGCACGGGGCACAAAGTGGTTTTGTAGGTGATGGCAGTCACCGCGAAGGCTCTTTACGCCTCAAGCGTCACACCAAAAAGTTTTTAAAGACTAAGCGTCACATCAAATAGTCTTTGATGACTAATTCATTCCGACGGCAAGCGATGATTTTCGCTTGCCGTCGGCTTTGTTTTGATATGAGCGTAATTCGGGCTTAATTACCAGCATCGACTTTGCGGTAGTAGCGGAGCTGGGCACCGGGCATCAATTCGGGATGGAACATGATGACGAAATCGCGCAGCAAGCGTTCG
>CADBML010000113.1 GCA_902795825.1 uncultured Bacteroidales bacterium | reverse complement strand
CAGAAAAAGCTTTTAAGGAGTTTGTCATTCGTAATGAAAGTTGGCTGAAACCGTATGCCGCATTCTGTGTGCTCCGTGACAAGAACCACACTCCCGACTTTTCCAAATGGGGCAAATTCTCCGTTTACGATGAAAAGAAGATTGACAAGTTCATCATCGACAATGCCGACGACATTAACTACGTTTACTACATCCAGTACCATCTCGACCGTCAGTTGTCGGAAATGCGCGCCTACGCACATCTTCGCGGAGTAGCCATCAAAGGCGATATTCCCATTGGTATTTCACGGACGAGTGTCGATGCGTGGATTTCTCCTCGCCTCTTCAACCTCGACTGCCAAGCAGGTGCTCCGCCGGACGATTTCTCCGTATTAGGTCAAAACTGGGGCTTCCCCACCTACAATTGGGAAGAAATGTCGCGCGACGGCTTTGCGTGGTGGAAAGCACGATTCCGCAAAATGTCGGAGTATTTTGACGCATACCGTATCGACCACGTGTTGGGGTTCTTCCGTATTTGGCAAATTCCCATGAATGCCGTCCACGGTTTGCTCGGAATCTTCAACAAAGCGCTTCCGTTCACTCCCGCCGAAATGCGCGATTCTTTCGGTTTCTATTTCAACGCTTATTACCACACCACTCCCTATATCTACGATTATTTCTTGGGCGACTTCTTTGGCGAATATACCCAAGAGGCCAAGGACAGATTCCTTACGCAAAACGGCGACGGCCGCTACCGCTTCATCGACGATTTCAACACCCAACGGAAAGTGGTTGATTATTTCGCATCACAACCCGATGACGACAAAAATCGCCGCTTGCGCGACGGACTGCTCGGCCTTCACGACGAAGTGTTGTTTATCGAGGATCCCGACGAACGTGGGAAGTATCATCCGCGCATCTCCGCTCAGTTCACTTATTCCTACCGCAGCCTCGGCAACTTCGAGCGTAATTGCTTCGACCGCCTTTACAATCACTTCTTCTATCAGCGGCATAACGATTTCTGGCGTGGAAAAGCCATGTGGAAACTCCCGCCGCTCACGTCGGAAACGAAAATGCTTGTATGCGCCGAGGACCTTGGAATGATACCCGAATGTGTTGGCTCCGTCATGGACGAGTTGAAGATTCTGTCGCTTGAAATACAGCGAATGCCAAAGGATCCCAAAGTTGAATTCGGAAATCCTCACTATTATCCCTATCGCTCCGTGTGCACCACTTCCACTCACGACATGGGCGGCATCCGCCAATGGTGGGAAGAAGACCGCGAAAAAACTCAGCATTATTTCAACAATATGCTCCACGAAGGCGGTGCCGCACCGTTCTTTGCCGAGCCGTGGATTTGCGAGCGTATAGTCAACCAGCATCTCGTATCGCCCGCAATGCTCACAATCCTTCCGCTTCAAGATTGGATGTCGGTTGATGGCGACATTCGCCGTGAGGATCCACGCGAAGAGCAGATAAATGTGCCGGCAAACCCGCGCCACTACTGGCGTTATCGAATGCACATCACTGTGGAGCAACTCCTTGCATCAGACAAATTCAACGACCACATCAGAAGCCTGATTAAAGCATCGGGTCGATAAATCCTCTGATAATGAGAAAACTGATAGCATTTTTATTGTCAGTTACAGCTATCGTTGCCTGTACTTCGCCAGGCAACGATAGCTTTGTTTTGATTGACCGGCTCGACGTTGCAATCTTCGACTACTCCTCCATGCCTAAGCACTCCCGCGACAGCGTAAACGCAACTTTCGGCACCGAAATAAAAGCACTCCAGTTTCTTTACTCCGACTCTTCATCCACCGATTCTTTTCTCCTCGCGCTCAGCACATCGAGTGCATATAAGATTTTTGTGCCGGAGATCGAAAGAAGTTTTCCAAATCTCGACTCTTTACAATGTGTCCTCGGCGTAACGAAAGACAAATTCCACACCCTGTTGCCCGACGTAAAATTCCCACACTGTGCTGCCATTGTGTCACCATTTCGTCAATCTGTTTTCAAGGTAGATTCAATCTTGTTAATTGGTATGAATCACTATTTGGGCGAGAATCACGCCGCCTACGATGGATTCGAGTCTTTCGAACGGGCCACAAAACAATCTCGACGGATACCATTTGAAGTGGCTTCGGCAATCATCGCCGACAATTACCCCTATTCAAGCGCAGCGGAATCGACCGTTTTGTCGCGTTTGCTTTATGTCGGTGCCTGTCTGGTTGCAACCGAAAAAACAATTCCCAATTTCTCTGTTAAAACTGCGTTAGGATGGAGTGATGAACAACTAAAATGGGCCGAAGTCAACGAAAAGAATGCGTGGAACGCCCTTATAGAACGCAATATGCTGTTTTCCACCGACCAGCAAATCGCCGACCGAATGACTCTTCCCTCGCCTTCGACCACAATTCTTCACAGGGATTCACCGGGTCAAATGGGAAGCTATATCGGTTATAAAGTCGTCAAATCCTACGTCAATGAATACCCTCAAACAAAGCTAACGGATTTGCTCTCCCCGACGTTCTATAACGACATCAACACCCTGTCAAAAGCTAAATATGCTCCCTGACTATCAAATAGGTGCGGATTGTGTTGCCACTGTTGACAAAAAATAGTAACTTTGCACTTTGAAATGAGCGACAAAGAACTTGAAATAAATGGCGTCAAATTCCACTATCGGGTGTCGGGCGAAGGACGGCCGGTAGTGTTGATGCATGGCTGGGGATGCAACTTGACCACTGTTGCGTCAATCGAAGCCATTGCCGCGGAAGCGCACACCGTCTATAATGTTGACTTCCCTGGCTTTGGCGAATCGTCAGAACCACCCGCCGTTTGGGGCGTTGAGGAATACACACGGCTGATTGAAGAATTGTGTATTACCGAAAGCATCTCCAACCCTATTCTTATCGGCCATTCTTTCGGTGGAAGAGTGGCAATACTTTTCGCCTCGCGCAACTCGGCTGACAAAGTCGTACTCGTTGATGCCGCCGGCATTAAGCCGCGCCACTCCTTACGATACTACTTCAAAGTTTACACCTTCAAAGCTGGTAAGCATCTGACCCGACTGTTTCTTGGCAAAGAAAAAGCTGAAAAGCGCATTGAAGCTATGCGCAAAAAGGCCGGCTCAAGCGACTACAACAATGCCAGCCCAAAAATGCGCGCCATTCTTAGCAAAGTCGTGAACGAGGATTTAACCGACAAGCTCCACCTTATCAAATCCCCCACCCTGCTCGTTTGGGGCGAAAACGATACCGCGACACCGCTTCGCGACGCAAAAATCATGGAACGTGAGATTCCCGATGCCGGGCTTGTCTCGTTCCCCGGGTGCGGTCACTATAGTTTCCTCGATAATCCGCGACAGTTCGCCGCTGTTTTACGCAGTTTCATCAACAACAAAGAATCATAATGCTCTATTTCAACATAGCAATCAGCCTTCTCGCCGCTTTCAGCGCCATACTTTTTCTGTTTTGCGATCTGAAACGGTCGCTAATGATGCTCCAGCAAAATTCTTACCGCAACGAGAGGTATTTTCGTTGGCTTAACCAAAGCGGCGACTCCACCTCTTTCACCCGCATTGGCGTGATGCTCGTCGCATTAGCCGGAATGATTTATTTCATCCCCGCAACTTATGTGTTAATCGGAGTGATTCTGCTTGTCATTCCGTTGTCGGTGGGTCTTATCCGCAAAAAATATAAAAAGCCTCTCGTATTCACAAAACGGGCGACACGAATATATGCCGTTGCCGCGATAATTGCCATTGCTGTGATTGTCGCAAGCTATTTCTACATGGCCGACAGATGGTTTGGCTCCATTAAAGCAGGATTGTATGGCGTTACCATATCATCGCTTGTATTGGCCGCCGCATCGTTCGTGATAATCGCCGCCGCCAACTATATTCTCTTACCAGTCGAACGGATAATTAACCGCAGATATTACAACGACGCAAAACACCGTCTAAGCTCAATGCCCGATTTGAAAATCGTCGGCATTACCGGCAGTTACGGAAAAACCTCGACAAAACATTATCTCCACAGAATCCTCTCCGAACATTTCGACACTTTGATGACTCCAGGAAGCTTCAACACTACGCTTGGCGTGGTCAGAACTATCCGCGAACAGCTTCAGCCATATAATGAAGTGTTTATCGTGGAGATGGGAGCCAAACAGAAAGGCGACATCGCCGAAATTTGCCGTCTTGTAAAGCCACAAATAGGCATCATAACTGCCGTGGGCGAGCAGCACCTCGAGACTTTCAAAACCGTAGAGAATGTACAAGCCACAAAATTCGAGTTGATCGATGCCCTCCCAGCCGACGGGCTTGCCGTGGTGAACGACGACTTCCAATTCGTCGCAAACCGCCCCGTCGATAATGTGGAATGCCTACGTTACGCGGTCAATAATACTGAAAATGCCGACTTCGTTGCCACAGACATAACCTATAGCGCAACTGGCACAACTTTTACCATCCAAAGCAAAGACAATTCGCTCAATCTCCACACCCGCCTTGTCGGTGAATGCAACGTGTCGAACCTAATTGCCGCCGTCATTGTGGCATTGCGGCTCGGTGTGCCGGAGGATAAAATTCGCTTTGCCGTTGAGCGCATTCAGCAAGTTGAACACCGATTGAACATGAAGCGTACCCCTGGAGGAATTACAATTATCGACGATGCCTTCAACTCCAACCCACATGGCTCCCGTATGGCCGTCGATGTGCTTTCGTCTATGACCACAGGCAAGAGAATCATCATAACGCCAGGAATGATTGAGCTGGGAAATCAACAATACGAACGAAACCGCGAGCTTGGTGAGCACATTGCAAAAAAAGTTGACGTGGCTATCATTGTGGGTCAGTATAATCGTGATGCGCTTATTGAAGGCATCGACTCTATTGAAAAACCCGCCGCAGGGTTCAAAAAAATTATTGTCGATTCATTCGCTGAAGCTCAATCGCGGCTGACAGAAATAGCCCGCCCTGGCGACATAGTTCTCTATGAGAACGACTTGCCCGACACATTCAAATGACAAATCAATAAACGAATAAATAAAGAAATGAAAACAAACATCGGAGTTTTTTTTGGCGGACGATCAACTGAACATGAAATTTCCGTCATTTCCGCATCACAGGCGATGCATGCCATTAATCGCGACAAATACGATGTCACGCCCATATACATCACAAAACAAGGCCGTTTCTACTCCGGCGACGCGCTTTTTGATGTTTCGAATTACCGCGACATTCCGTCGCTGCTGAAGCAATGTCAAGAGGTGTATTTGCGACCGGTTTTTGGCGATTACAACGTCTATCTCGTAAAGAAGCCATTTCTCCGCTCGGCAGTTCTTACCACTCTTAACGTAGTTATCCCAGTCCTTCACGGCTCGAATGGTGAGGACGGCATCTTCGAAGGTGTGCTCGAAACTATCGGCATCCCCTATGCCGGATGCAACACTTTGTCGTCGGCCAACGGCATGGACAAAATCACGATGAAACAGATTCTTCAAGCCAACGATGTGCCGGTGGTCAACTATACTTGGTTCACCGACAAACAGTGGTTCGCTCAAAGAGGAAAAATTGTAGAAAAAATTGAAACTATGCTGCATTATCCTGTCATTGTAAAGCCCGCGAATCTCGGCTCGAGCGTAGGTATTGGCAGGGCCGCAAACCGCGAACAGCTCATCGAAAAAATTGAGGATGCTGAGCGATATTCTTCACGAATCATTGTCGAACATATGGTTGAGCAGCTGCAGGAAATTAACTGTTCGGTGCTTGGCGATTGTGACGAATACCAAATGTCGGTCCTTGAAGAGCCTATAAAAAGCGGCGACATACTCTCGTATGAAGACAAATATATGGGCGGTTCAAAAGGAGCCAAAGGAATGCAGGCATCCGAAAAACGGATTCCAGCCGACCTCCCCGACGATGTGACTGCTCGCATAAAGTTCCTCGCCGGCGAAACATTCAGAGTGCTTTCTTGCCATGGTGTCAGCCGTGTTGACGTCATTGTCGACAATGCCGATGGTAGCATCTATGTGAATGAAATCAACACCATTCCCGGCTCTTTGTCATTCTATCTTTGGGAAGCCACCGGGATTGGTTTTGAAGAGCTTATGGACCGTCTTGTCAAGTTAGCTCTTCGCAGAAAACGCGAATCATCACAAAAAACAGTTTCTTACGACCAAAACATCTTCGCAATGGGCGGCGGTGTCAAAGGCGGAATCAAGAAATAACATCCATTGTCATTTCAAACCCGTATCAACCATCGGCGTGTCGATTGCTGCTATTGATTTTTTAAAATTAATCATGATTCAACGATAGCACTATGTGTGACACTCTATTGATAAGCGTTAAAACATACTCCAAGTATCTGCTCTGAAAAATAGACAAGCTTTTCAAATAGAAATTGATTGCGCTGAAAACACGAGGGACGAGCCAAACAGGTCCGTCCCTCATTTTGTCTGAGATATACTTGTCTTTACTTCTTCATACGGAATCCGGCTCGGATACCATCATAAGAAGAAAGAAGCGAAGCGACGCTCTGAGCAGTCGAATTGCCCGAGAATGTGGCCACGGCGGTTACGATTTTTTCAAGTTTAGAAACATCGAACGTAATGGCTATTGTGCCGGTGGCCGATTTCGCCACAAATGCGGAGCTTGAGAATGCGTTAAAGCCAAGAATCGAAAAATTGAACACAAACATATTGTTTGCTGTGTCTTTTTGCAAAGTTCCCTTAAGCGTGGTTTTGCCCACTTTCATCGCAAATGACTTGTCGTTGTTAACGGTTAATACTGTTTTGTCAATACCTGCAGATAAGTAATAAGGCTTAAGTTTCGACTCAATTGCAGTTGCGGCAGCCACACCGCCGGCCTTCTTGAGGAAATTGTCTGATTTGAACGATACCGCAGGGGCCGAATAGCTCCACGTACCGACGATGTCGGCCTCTGTGATGTTTTCGTTTGATGTGGCATTCTCAATAAGAGCGCCCAAGCCATTAACCAAATCTGTTGAAGATATTCCATTAGTGGCTGTAGAGATAGCATTTTGAAGTGTTGAAGGATCGCAACTGACGAGCAGTGCGACAGCAGCCAACGATGCAAATAATTTCTTTTTCATAACTAATAATATTGGTTGTTGTATCTAGATTCATTTTCCACCACTGAATCAAGTTCTTGCCAAATAGAATTTTGCGACTTGTATTCAGGTACAAGATATTTCATCTCTAACACGACAAGATGATTGTCGTTTTCTTCAATCGCCGAACGAATAGCCACCAGACCGTTAATAATATTGTCAAATTTATAGACTGGCACTTTCGAAATCAAAATCTTGCTGTGACCAGTTGCGATTGTTTGTTCTTTGTTGTTGAGCAATTCTTCATATAGCTTCTCGCCGGGGCGAAGACCTGTCTCAACAATTTTAATGTCTTTGTCCACCTTCAGTCCCGCAAGGGTAATCATTCGGCGAGCGAGGTCGTAAATCTTCACTGGTTTGCCCATATCAAAGATGTATATCTCACCGCCCTCTCCCATACATCCTGCTTCAAGCACTAACGAACATGCCTCTGGAATTGTCATGAAATAGCGGATAATATCCTTATGTGTGACTGTTATTGGCCCGCCCTTTTCAATCTGCTTTCTGAACAAAGGAATAACCGACCCGTTGCTGCCGAGCACATTGCCAAAACGAGTGGTAATAAACTGTGTAGGGGCATGTTTTGAATCTTTTGATATCTTGAAGAACAGCGACTGAACATATATTTCAGCTATACGCTTTGTGGCGCCCATCACGTTTGTTGGATTTACCGCCTTGTCTGTGGAAATCATCACAAACTTCTCAACACCGTATTTAACCGATAGGTCGGCCATGTTTTTTGTGCCAAATATGTTTGTCAAGGCTGCTTCTGACGGATTACATTCCATCATGGGCACATGCTTGTAGGCTGCGGCATGGAAAACGTATTTCGGGCGGAATTCCACGAAAGCCTTCTCCATCCTCCGTTGGTTTGTGACATCACCTATAAACAGATGAATGTTAAGCCCGGGGTAAAGATCACTCAATTCAAGCTGAAGGTCGTGCATGGGAGTTTCTGCCTGGTCAATCAGTACAATCTCCTTTGCATTGAAAGATGCCACCTGCCGTACAATTTCACTGCCTATCGAGCCGGCAGCACCCGTAATCATCACAACCTCATTTTCAATAAGTTTCCTAATTTTAGGATTATTATTCTTTATCGGTGCCCGACCAAGCAAATCCTCAACTTGAATATTTTTGACATGAGCGGATAGATTGATCGACGCTGTCGAGGTGTCGACTTCCTCGACTTGATTGAGCATTAACAAGTGTATGTTGTTTTGAAGCAAAACGTCGGCAATGCCGTCGCGTATCTCCTCCAATTGAGTCGAAAGAAACAAAAGTGTGTCACAATCATGACGGCTGAACACATCGGCGATATTCTCAGCATTGTAGCGATATAGTGGAATCCCATTTATGTCTGTTTCCGACTTAGTTTCATCTAGGCTGAGGAGAGCCACTGGATCAAAGCGTCCGTTCGACTCCATTTTCAACGCTTTGGCAAACATATATGAGTTGATTGCCGACCCAAGCATAATCACGGGTGTGCGATTCGTGTTGACCGAGGTCAATATTGAATAGGCCGTCTTTACCAAAAGACGCACGGCGACCATGGCGGTAAACGAAGTGGCCGCTATGACGAAAACATTCCAATATGTAAAATACGGCTTGGGAATGATGTTGCGAATCACAAACTCAAAACATATCAACATTAGCGATGCAATGCTGACCATTAGGGCAAGTTTGTATATATCCTCAAAAACAGAAAGGCGAATCACATACTTGTAACTCCCAATTGCCATGCTGGAAATGAAATATACAGCCAAAACTATAGCCACTTTCACAATCGTAGTGTCGAGAGGCGAAGGAAGTGCTGTGGCATAACGGCTCGTGACGGCAATCGTTGCCAAAGAGAAAACTGCGACAATCAAGAGATCGACTAGCAGGACAACCCATCGCGGCGCAGGCGTTTCGTATATCTTCTTAAATATTCTCGATTTAAGTATTCTCTGAATTAACTTGTTTTCTGCCATAAGTGAAAAATCTCGGCTTATTCATATATAATAATGATATTTACAACAAACACCTATTTACTATGAGATATAAGCCACCAATTATTTTGCAAATTTTGGAATTTTTATTCAATCCACAAAATTTTTAAGTCAATTTTTGCACATAAATTTTTTTTAAGTCGTAGAAAGCGAAAAATAGCCTTATTTTTATTACCTTTGCAACTTGGAATGTGTGTCTGAAATGT
>CADBML010000112.1 GCA_902795825.1 uncultured Bacteroidales bacterium | reverse complement strand
TCGAGTGTAGATGGGCAATTGAGTCGTTCCAGAGCTTCGTAGTAGTGGTTGGTGTCGTCGATTTGCTCGGTCATGTCGGAGTCGATTCTGCCGTCGAGCGATGCCATCATGTGGCAGATGATATATGGTCGCATACGTTGGGATTATGGGCTGTTGGTTTCTTTTTGGGGGCCGAATTAACTCGTTATCTGACTGGTGGACTTGCGAAATACATAATCAGTAAAACACTCCGCACACGAGGGTCAAGTAGTCAGGGACGTGTTTGCCGTCGCTCCATTTGATGTCGACGCCAAGCAGTTCGCTTGCCGTGCGGACAATGTCGAATCCGTAGGCTTCGAGCGACGGGCGCACCTTGTCGGGGTGGCGACACGGCTTGCCGACGATTCGAGCGCAGGGTTTGTCGCCGCAATAAAGGCATTTCCCCACGAATCCGAATGCTCTTCCGCCGAGCGACTTCTCCATTTCGAGCAATTCGGCGTTCATCGAGGTGATGACGGGGAGCATGAGGTCGTTGACGGCGGCGAGGGGGAGGCTTTTGTCGGAGGGGACTATTTTCGCGCCGAGAATCCTCACTCGGGCGTAGCCGGCGATGTCGGAGAGAGTGTCGTGGTCGAAAGGCGGGCAGCCGTGTCGGCGGCCAAAGTTGCCGCATTGCCTGCAGAAGCCGATGAAGCGGTCGGCATCACGGAATCTCGCGATGTAGCGTTTCGCTTCGATGTCGGCGGAAAACCTCTCGGTTGTGACGGTCAGGTCGGAATCCATCTCGGTATCTGCTCAAATACGCGTGCCAGTCGTTTTAGAGGCTGTCGAGCATAATTTTGCGGATGTCGGCTTCCAGCAGAGGCACGTAAGCTTTGTCGAGACCTTCGTTGACGGCGACGTGGTGTGCCATCTCGTCAATCCGGCTCTCGTCGATTCCCACTTCGCGCAGGTGCATCGGGATGCCTATGCTTTCGAAGAAGTCGTAGGTGGCGTCGATTGCTTTTTCGGCAATTTCCCTCTTTGGAAGCGAGGCGTCGATGCCGAACACGTTCACGCCGTATTTGACGAAGCGGTCGATAGTGGTGTCGTTGAGGATGTGGCGCATCCAGCGCGGGGTGATGATCGCGAGGCCTTCGCCGTGGGTGATGTCGTAATATGCGCTCAGCGCGTGTTCTATTCCATGGCAGGGCCAGCCAGAGTAGGAATTGCCGAGGGCGAGGATCCCGTTGCAGCCGTAGGTGCAGCAGAGCATCATTTCGGCGCGTGCTGTGTAGTCGTCGGGATTGTCGAGACATTTGCGGGCGTTCGTCATGAGGCTCCGCAGCTCGGCCTCGCAGAAGCCGTCGTTGAGGAGGGTGGTGTCGGCGGCGAAGTATTGTTCCATCACGTGGTTCATAGCGTCGGCGCACCCCGCAGCGGTCTGCTTTTTCGACACGCTGAAGGTATAGACTGGGTCGAGGATGGAGCACACTGGGAAGAGCAGAGGATCCACGTAGCCGATTTTGTCGTTTGTTTCGGTGCGTGAAATCACGCCTCCGCAGTCGTATTCGCTGCCGGTGGCGGCGAGAGTGAGGACATCGACGATTGGGAGCGCGGCTTTGGCCTTGACTTTGTAGGAGATGAGATCCCACGGGTCGCCGTCGTATTTCGCGCCGGCGGCGATGGCCTTCGAGCAGTCGAGCACACTGCCGCCGCCCACGGCAAGGATGACGTCGATTTCCTGTTCTTTGCAGATTTGCACGCCGTCGAGCACACTGGGGTCGTACTTGGGATTGGGCTGGATGCCCGGGAGCTCATGGATTTCAAAGTCGGCGAGCAGTGCTTTCACTTTGTCGTAAAGCCCGATTTTCTTGATGCTGCCGCCGCCGTATGTGAGCAACACGCGTCGGCCGAGCGGACGCATCACTTCGGGAAGTTTCTCGATTGAGTCGCGGCCAAAGATGAGCCGCGTAGGGGTCATGTAGTCGAAATTTTGCATTGTTTAGAACCCTTTATTGTTAGTTGATGTTCGTTTGAGGTTACTTCCACAAATTTAGGCAAAATCTTCGAGATTTCATGCCGCAAGGATTAAAAAAACAAAGCCGCCGCTTTTTTTCAAAAAAACGACGGCTTTTATTGCGCGATGCGAAATCACTTGTATTTCATCCAGCGGACGATTTCCTTCAACGACGGCTTCTTGCCATACATGAAAATGCCCACTCGATACACCTTCGCCGCCATCCATATCATTGCCAGAATTGACACGAAGAGCACCACGAGCGACACCGCCACTTCCCATGACGGGACATTGTAGGCGATGCGGCTCATCATTACCATGGGCGACGTGAAAGGAATCATCGAGGTCCAGAATGCCAAGCCCGAATTGGGCGAATTGGCTATGGACATTGAGATTATCAGCCCGGCCATAATCGGGAACATGGCAATGCCGGTGAATTGCGATGCGTCCTGCACGTTATCGACGGCGGCTCCGATGGCCACGAAAATGGCGGCGTAGAAAAGGAATCCGCCCACGAGGTAGAGCAGGGCGATGACGAAGATGTGGATGATTTGGCCCACGTTGCCGAAGAGGGCTAACGCCTGCACCATATCCACGTTGGATGATATTGCCGCTGTCGGGTCGGCGTTGATGGCTGCCACGTCGGCTGCCACGTTCGCAGGCATCAATGCGGGAATGAGGAGCCCGCTGGCAAGGGCAATAAGCACTCCCCAGATAAGAATCTGCACAGTGGCGACAAGCCCGACGCCGATGATTTTGCCGAGCATGAGTTGCGCCGGCTTAATCGACGACACCATCAGCTCCAGCACCCGGTTTGTCTTTTCCTCGATGATGCTGTTCATCACCATATTGCCGTAAAGGAGGATGAACATATAGAGCAGCAGGGAGAAAATCAACCCGACGATGTAGGAAAGCAATGACGAGGTCGATGAGCCTTCGTCGGAGTTGTCGAAAGTGCGCAGGGACACTTCGGTTTTCACTTCGTCGAGGATTTGGTCGAGGTCGTGGATGTTGTAGGCTTTAAGTTTCTCGTTTTCGATGATTTTCGACACTTGATGGCTGATGTCCTCATCCACGTTTATCGACGGCGCGTCGTTAGCGTAGAGCCGGATGTCGGAGGAGTTGGTGAGGATGCTGTCGCCGATGTGGAGGATTCCGTAGATGTCGCCCATCTTGCGCGCGGAGTCAACGTCGTGGTCGAACACGAAATAGCTGATTTCATCGCTGCTGACGAGCTTGTCGGCTATGAAGCCGCTGTTATCGACCACGGCAATCTCCTTTTTCTCGCCCTTCGAGAACATGAGCATCAGCGAAGGCACGGCCATCATCGCGATCATAAACACGGGCATCAGTATCGTTGAGATAATGAAGCTTTTCTTCCTGACGCGCTCCTTAAATTCGCGAGCGATAACGATTCCTATCTTAGATTTCATTGTTCTTGTCGGTTGATGTGATGAGATTGTTGTCGTTGACAGCTTGGATGAAAATTTCGTTCATCGAGGGGGCGTATTCGGCGAAAGAGCGAATATCGACGCAGTCGTTGACCACAGGAATGATGTCGCGCGCGGCGACACCGTTGTCGAGGCGCAGGGTGGCAGCACGCGCCTGAGGGTCGTCGGCCGACTCGTCGAGAATCACGGCTTTCCCGAGGAGTGCTTCGGCAAGCCGCGAGGCATCGCCCGAGTAAACGATGCGATAGCGTTGGCTGCTATATTTCCGGCGCACATCGGCCACGCTGCCCGACAGGATGTTGTGGGCTTTGTTGATGAGGGTGATGTGGTCGCAAATCTCCTCGACCGACGCCATGTTGTGGGTCGAGAAAATGACGGTCGCCCCTTCGTCGCGAAGACGGAGGATTTCGTCTTTGAGAAGATTGGCGTTGATGGGGTCGAAGCCCGAGAATGGTTCGTCGAAGATGAGCAACCGCGGTCGGTGGAGCACTGTGGTTATGAACTGCACCTTTTGGGCCATTCCCTTAGAAAGCTCTTCGACTTTCTTTCCCCACCAGTCCTCGATGCCGAAGTGGGCGAACCATTGGTGGAGGCGCGTAGAGGCCTCGCTGTGCGACAGCCCTTTCAGCCGCGCGAAGAATATGGCCTGCTCGCCGACACGCATTTTCTTGTAGAGCCCGCGCTCTTCGGGGAGGTAGCCTATGGAGTAAACGTCGTCGGCCGTCAGCGGGTGCTGGTCGAGAAAGACCTGCCCGCTGTCGGGAGCGGTGATGTGGTTGATGATTCGGATAAGCGTGGTCTTGCCGGCTCCGTTGGGACCGAGCAAACCATAAATGCTGCCTTGGGGAATCGACAGGCTGACGTTGTCGAGAGCTTTATGGTTGGCAAATTGCTTGCTGACGTTCTCGACGCGAAGAATTTCCATATTCGTGGAATGACTATCTGATGAATAATTTCGTCGCCTTGCTGCTGCCGTCGGCAAACGTGGTGACTTTGATGTTGACTCCATTAAATGGCCGCGAGGCTACTTGTCCGTTGATGTTGACGTATTTCACGTTGGCCACCTCCTTGTCGGCTTCGACATCGTCCACTCCGAGCAGGCAGTTGAATGTGGAGCCGTCGGTGAAGTAGATTCTCGAGGAGACAAACATATAGCCGGAATAAGAACCGGAGTCGTTGGCATAGAACACGCCCCATGGGCCGAGCGTGATTTCGGGCTTGGTCATCTTGCCGTTGTTGATGATTTTGCCGGTGAGGGTGTTCTTGTCGGGATCGACGAGCCATGTGAGGTAGTCAATCACTTCGGTCCCGTTATAGTAGGAATACGCCACTTGTTGCGGGATATATATGGTGTCGTCGTTGTAGGCGTTGGCCGTGACGGTTTTGCCGAAACCGCCGAAGTTGGTGATGGAGATGGTTCGGTCGTTTTGGACGATGTTGACAACGGTGGTGATGGGGGCGGCGGAGTTTTTGCCCATCATTTCCATGCGGCCGTTGGCACGGGTAAGCGTGGTGTTGTCGCTCATTTCGTAGTATTTGTCGGCATTCTTTCCGGAGTTGATGAACACGCCCCAATTTGATAGGAATGTGAGCGTATTTCCATTGACGGCCACTTCTATGTTCTTGTCGCGATAGATGGCGAGGCCATACCATTTTTCGGCCCACGATGCGATGTCGCAGTCGCCGTTAGTCTCGTCGGTGTAGATCACTTGCGGCGCGATAAGGAGTTTGCTGTTGGCGAAATCGACGGTGGCGGTGATGGCGTTGGCCGAAGGAATCCAGAAGCCTGAGATTGACACTGTCTGGGCGTTGACTTTGCTGATGGTCACGCCGGAATACTTGGCCACGGTGCCTGTCGATTTGGGCTCAAACCAGAGAAGGTAGTCGCCGCAAACGTCGTCGATACTGTTGATGGCTTGGGTGGCGGCGGCAGGGCTTGCCGATTGGGTTTGGCGCATATCGGCGGCGTTGTAGGCGCGAGGCTCGGGAATCTGCGCTCCTGTGAATGTGCGTGTTTCGACGGACTCGTTGCCGGCGAAAGCTACGGCGGCTATGGCCGTGAGTGTGGCAGAGAGTAAAAATTTTTTCATACTGATATCCTATGCAATTATAATTGTATTATCGTGTTGCTGTCGTAACAACCCACAAAGTTACAAAAGAAACGTCAAATAAGAAAATAAACCGACAAAAACCTTAAGGAATGAGGAATGAGGAATTAGGAATGGTGAATTAGGGAAATAAAGAAAGCGTGCCTCGCTCAGGCACGCTTTCTTTAAATTGGTTGTCAGTGGAAAGATTATTTGACGATGGTCTTGTAAGCTTTAACCTTTCCGTTGGAGAGGGTGTTGACGCGGATTACAATCTGGCCTTGTGCGGGATTGACTACGCGAACGCCTTGGAGGTTGTAGTAAACGCTGTTGACGATTTGAGCGTTGTTTTCGCCGGCAATAGCGTCCACACCTTCGGGTTCGGGCACATATTCGTGGAATGTGAGGCCATAGACTCCGACGTTGGTTTCGGCGAAGATTTCAACCTGAGGATTGTCAGTGTTGAGTTTGACGCGCTTGATCGACTGCTTGTGGAGCGGGTTGGAAGGATCAACTTCGCCGTTGGTGGATTTTTGGGTTCCCGTTGGAGGAATGTAGCCCCAGTAGAGGTATTCTCCGTCGGTGGCGAATTGAGTAATACCGATAAGCTCAGCGTCGGTGTTGTTGCCCCAATAGACGGGCGAATTGTCGATGAGGGTGTAGGGGATGTCGGTAATCTTTGCAGGAGGAGTTTCTTTCTTGAGGTCGGAAATCTTCACTTTGTAGAGGCCGCCGCCGGGGAAGTCGGGCGAAGTCGAAGAGCCGATGAAGATGTAGAAGTCGTCGTTCTTTTCGTCGAAGTAGAATGTTGACATCACATATCCTCCGCCGGTGAGAATTTCGGGATAAGGGAGAACGGTGGCTTGGCCCACGTGCTTTTCGTTGAAGCGGAACAGACCGTTGCCGTTGTACTTAATTCCGAGCCAGTATGTCGGACCGAGTTGGTCGGCAGGATCTTTGCCTTCATCGTCGGCGGGAGCCGATTCGATTGCGAAGCCAGCCTTGATACAGCCGTACGACCATGAGCCGCCGGCACCGTTGTTGCCGTAGTAACCAATCTTGGCGTTTTCAAGCCATGCGGGCCATGTCTTGATATCGACAGCGATATCCTCAACAGAGTATTTGCGGATTGCGACGTTACGGTCGTTGACGAAGATGGAGTCGCCGGAGATGGTGATTCCGAACGGGTCTTCGTAGGCGTTACCGCCGGCATTGTCGTAGAGGACTCCGATATAGGGATGTCCGTCGATTTGGTTGACGTAGAGGAGCTTGCCGTCACCGTCGGTTGAGCCTGTTGAGGAGTAGATTGTCTTTACACCAGCGCTGGCACCGTAGATGCGGTTGTTGCAAGAGAGAAGCTGGAGAGTGTGGGCGATGCCGTCGATACCGGCGGGTTCAACCGCTTTGGTGTCGGGATCCATCTTGTAGAGCACACCGTCGTCGCCGGCGAAGTAGATGCCGCTGGGCATGCCGGGAGTGGAGCCGAGAGCGGGAACGCTTTCGTCGCCTACGATGTTGAGATAGTTCCAGCCGCGTGCAGCTTTGTATTTGTCAACATTGGCGGGATTGACCTTGACAGTGATGTCCATGCCAGCGACAAACACTCCTTGAGCCATGACGGCGGGGGTGTTACCCTGGGCGATGATGGTCTTGATGCCTGAGTTGGCGAAGCAGCCTGCTTCGAGGATGCTGACGCAAGAGGGGAGTGTGATCTCCTTCAGAGCCGTGCAGCCGTTGAAAGCGTCTTGCTTGACGACAGTAGCGGCGGAGGGGAGAGAAACTGCTGCGAGAGAGGAGCAACCATAGAACACGCCGAAGGGCACTTCGGTGAGGGCATTGTCGAGGACTGCCGATTCGAGGCTTGTGCAGCCACGGAGTACGTAGCGTCCGACAACACCGCGGAGGGTCATGTTCTTGATGGAAGTGCCGGCGAGGGCATAGTCGCCAAATTCCACGACATTGTCAACCTTGATGCTGGTGAGGTTGGCGGCGTTTTGGAATGCGTAAGCGTCGATGGAAGTAGCGTCGGCATCTTCGTAGGCGGCGGTGGCGGCAGCGGGCGGGAAGGCCACGATGCGCTTGCCGTCGAACGACACGAGAGCGCCGAGAGCGTTGACTTTGAAGTTCTCATTAGCGGCATCGACAGCGAATGAAGCGAGGGTGGTGCCGTCGCGGAACACGCCTGAGCCGATTGAGTTAGTGGTGGCGGGAATCGAAACGCTTGTGAGCTTGGTGCCTGCGAAAGCGTCGTCGCCGATTGACTTAACCGAAGCGAGGTCGAGGGCACCGGCGAGCTGTGAACCTTGGAAAGCTTGAGCGCGGATGGCAGAAACAGAAGCGGGGAGAGCGATGCTCTTGAGGCCTGAGTTCTTGAATGCCATGGCGTCGATGGTTGAAGTCCCTTCGTTGAGGGTCACAGAATTGAGTTGTGCGCAGCTTGCGAAAGCCGAAGCCGAAATGGTTGAGATGCCTGCGGGAATCTCAATAGTTTTGAGGGCAGTGCCTTCGAATGCGTTGGTTCCGAGGTTGGTGATGCAAGCGATATCGGCCTCTTCAAGGGCTGAGCAGCCGGCGAAGAAAGAGGCGGGGATAGCGGTGCAAGAGCCGCCGAAAGTTGCCTTTTTAAGGGTTGTGCAGCTGATGAGGGGACGGGTCGCGTTGGTGTAGTTCGCACCTACAGCGCGGTTGATGATGATTTCCTCAAGGGCGAGGGCTTTGTTGTCCGTACCCCAAGCGCTCTTTGAGAATTCTAATTCGGTCGGACCTTCAGCGATGACGAGTTTCTTCAGCGCCGGGCAGTTTTGGAATTCCGATGATTTGAGGGCTTTTGCGCTGCCGGGGATTTCAATTTCTTCGAGGGCGATGTCGTCCTGGAAAATGTTGCCGGGGATGGTGACCATGTTAGGCGAAAGGCGCACGGTTTTCAGAGCGTCCATTTTCGACAGACCTGCACGGCCCACGGTGATGCAGTCGTCGGGGAGAGTCAACGAAGTGATCGCTGTGTTGCCTTTGAGAACAGTACCGATTGATACGATAGTGTACTCGGTGCCGTCGATGGTGACGGGCGATTCGAGTGCGTAGTCGCCGACAAGGAGAGTGGCGTCTTTAACGCTTTTTGCGGTGAGCTTACCGGCGTTCGCGCCAGTGCCGATGGTCCAGGTGATACCGTTGTAGTCAACGGTGGCACCGTTAGCATTGACAGCGAAGAGTGCGGCGATAGCCACTGCTGCAAATTTTGTAAAGATTTTCATTTTGTTAAATATTTGGGTTAAACTTGAAAAAAATGTTCGAGTTAGATGCCCCAGTTTCGCGGCTGTAGGCAGTCGGCAGCATAGACTTAAGGGAGTTCATCATTATTGCTGTTTTATCTGATATCATTTTTGAACGGGGAATTTATATAAAACCCCTTAAGGAATTTGGCACAAAAATAGTGATTATTTTCGAGATTACAAACTTGCAGCTGAAAAAAAAAGAAAAAGCAAAAAAATCGGCCGTCGAGTTTGTCAATTTGCAAGAAATGATTAACTTTGCAGTCGCTTATCGCTTTGGCGATGCAGGTCCCATAGCTCAGTTGGTTAGAGCACCTGACTCATAATCAGGGAGTCCTAGGTTCAAGCCCTAGTGGGACCACGAAAGGAGAAACCGTTCGGCGGTTTCTTTCTGTTCTGCCGAAGTGGTGGAATGGTAGACACGAGGGACTTAAAATCCCTTGGCCATTGCGGCTGTGTGGGTTCGAGTCCCACCTTCGGTACTGATATGGGCTGTTAATCGCTTGATTTCCAGCCTATAATTTTTCTGTGCACCGTCCAAAGCATTTGTCCTTATGTTCTTGTGTCTTTTCCTTTCCAGCGTAGCCAATTATGCATTGTGAATTGACGCAATTGGGTCGAGTGCCGATGGCTTCGCCACCGCGGGCTGCCTTTCAGGCAACACCCGCTTCGTCATCTCCCCGAGCCAC
>CADBML010000111.1 GCA_902795825.1 uncultured Bacteroidales bacterium | reverse complement strand
GTGCCGATGGCTTCGCCACCGCGGGCTGCCTTTCAGGCAACACCCGCTTCGTCATCTCCCCGAGCCACTTCGTGGGTTCCTCATTCCTCATTTCTCATTCCTAATCATTATTCTAGCAGTCCGAGCCGGAAAAATAACGAGGGGGCTGTCATCCCGACAGCCCCCTCGCTTGTTAAAACCTTAAAATCTAATCCTATGAAAAAACTATAATTTATGAAAAAGTCTGCTTCTATTGCTTTTCTTACTCTTTTGCCTATTTGACGCAGTTTCCAATAAAAAGTTTTATCCACGCCCCTATTTTTAATCATTTTTTACACAAAACGCCCCATTTTAACAATTCTTTTCGTAACTTTGTCGTCGCTATGACACAATTCTCCGTTAACATACTCGGCTGCGGTTCGGCTTCCCCTTCTTCTCGCCACCAGCCTTCCTGCCAAGTGGTCGATTTCCGCGGCAACCTGTTCATGATTGACTGCGGCGAAGGCGCACAGTCGCAAATGAACCGATTCCACCTCAAAGGGAACCGGCTCGCCCACATTTTCCTCTCACATCTCCATGGCGACCACGTGCTCGGTCTGCCGGGACTCCTATCCACTCTCGACCTCAATCAAAAAAACGGCTCCGTAACAATCCACACCTTCCCCGAGGGAATCAAAATACTGCGTCAAATCACCGACTTCTTCTGCGAATACTCGTCATTCGACATCATTTACGAACCCGTCAGCCACAACGGCGGCCGGGTGTTCGAAAACAACGCACTGACCATCGACGCTTTCCCACTCGACCATTCGAAGCCTTGCGTGGGCTATCTTTTCCGCGAAAAAGAAAAAATGCGCCACCTCAACGGCGAAATGGCCGAATTCTTCAACATTCCCATCAGCCAACGCGCTGCCATTCGAGCCGGAGCCGACTTCGTGACTCCCGACGGCCAAGTCATCGACAACCGCCGCCTCACCTTCGACCCCGACCCCGCGGTCAGTTACGCCTACTGCTCCGACACCCGCTTTATGCCTTCGCTCGCCCAGCGCCTTCGCGGTGTTGACACAATCTACCACGAAGCCACCTACGACGACACCAAAGCCGACAAAGCCAAAATGCGCGGACATTCCACCGCCGGAGAAGCCGCCGCCGTGGCCCGCGATGCCTGTGCCAAACGCCTTATTCTCGGGCACTTCTCCAAAAGCTACCACGACGAAAACATCCATCTACAGCAAGCGAAAGCCGTTTTCCCTGGCGAAGTGATTATCGCCAACGAGGGAATGAAAATCGACTTGCTCTGACACCCCCTCAATCACGCCATGACCGATACCCTATCGAATAATCCCACCGAAGCCGACGTTCGTTTTATGCGTGCCGCTCTCCGTGAGGCGCAAAAAGCTTTCGACGAGGGCGAAGTGCCCATCGGAGCGGTGGTAGTGGTCAACGACCGGATTATCGCCTACGGCCACAACTCCACCGAAAACCTCAACGATGTCACCGCCCATGCCGAAATGATCGCCCTGACCTCGGCAATGAACAGGCTTGGAAGCAAATATCTCCCCGACGCCACCCTCTACGTCACCGTCGAACCGTGCCTGATGTGCGCCGGAGCCATCGGATGGAGCCAAGTGAAACGAATCGTTTTCGGTGCCGCCGACGAAAAACGCGGCTACTCCACATTCGTCAGCCGACAGCCATTCCATCCCAAGGCCGTAGTGGTCGAGGGAGTGCTCGCCGACGAGGCCGCCGACATTATGCGTCGGTTTTTCGCCGACAAACGGTAGGCTTATCGCTGTACGCATATTGCGAGCATATTTATTGCATATCTCTTCAAACTTGCTAAAAATATTGATAATTTGCACAAATTGTAGTAACTTTGCCGACATAATGACATTGCAAAGTGACCGCAACTACATTGGTGAACATCGTCGTCAGCCTCGGATTATTCGCATGGCTGCGTGGCTTTGCCATGTCGATTTCAGCGACAACATTTTCAAAACTACATAGCTTAAAATGAAGAAACTCATCACCTTAGCAGCAATGGCGGTTATCGCCTTCGCGGGCGTCAACGCCCAGCCGGTACAGCGCATGGTCGGCAATCTCCGACCAGCCGGATTAAATGCGGAAAAAAATCTGGCAGCAAATTTATCGATGAAATCGTTCCGCACTAAAGCCACGACTCCGTCGCACAAAGCCGTGGGCGACAGCTACACCGTGCCCGTCACATGGAAAGGACAGACACAGGCCGAATGCGCCGAATTCACAATGATTGACGCAAACGGCGACGGCAACGGCACATGGAACGAATGGACATTCAACGAGGACTACCTCAACAATGCCGGAACGTATTACTCCCTTACGTTCATCACTGCCACCACCGACAACGACGATTGGCTCATCACCCCGCCCGTCAAGCTTATGGGGAATAAACGGTACTATCTGTCGTACACCATCAACGTGGGCAACCGCATGGGCAACACTGCCACCTACGAGGTCAAATACGGCTCCAACAAGACTGTTGCCGCCATGACTAACGATGTCAACAGCTTCACCCAACCCAAAGGATACACCGACTACACCGAGAATCTCATCGTGCCCGCCGCCGATGGCGAATACTATTTCGGATTCCACGTCACCACCACATCCAGCTTCACCGACACTTACGTCCTGAACATTTCCGTGGAAGAGGCTCCAGAAGCCACTGCCCCCGCCGGTGTCACCGACTTCAAGGTCATCGCCAACCCGCAGGGCGAACTTAAAGCCACGGTGGATTTAGTCGCCCCATCTGTCGATATGGAGGGCAATCCTCTTTCGGCAACCTCCCTGACAGGAGTGAAAATCTTCCGCGACGACACTCAGATTGCCGACCTGGCAGCCACTCCCGGACAACACATCACGTATAGCGACGAAGTCGAAGAAATCGGCTGGTACACTTACAAGGCCATTCCCTACGGCGAAACCGACGGTGCTGAAGAGAGCTACGACGTTTATATCGGGGTTGACCTCCCTGGCTATATCTACACGACCGTCATCGCAAAAACCTTGACCGGCATCATCCTCAAATGGGAAGCTCCTGCCGGCTACTACGGCGCTGGTCCTTACTTCGCCGACCAGCTCCGTTACGAAATATATCAAGTCGATGACCAAGGGCAAACCGCCCTCGTGGATCAAGTCACCGGCCAGACTTCATGGGAAATGGAAATGGATCTTGATGCCGCCGGCGAAGCGCAAAGCAGGCTCGTCTATGTTGTCGCGGCCATCAACGCCGCAGGCTACAATGCCGGAAGCGTCTATTCCAACGCCCTCATCAAAGGCGAACCTTATCAAGTAAATTTCATTGAGGATTTCACTGGAGGCTCGTTCAGCCATAGTTTCAACGAGATTATTTACCTTTCGCAATCCTCAGGCGGCAGCGGCAACAGCCAGGCGGGCGTCTATTTCGACGACACTGCATCGACGGTCGCCGACGAGGTGGCCCTCAAAATCGTGGCTTGCTCGCTCGACAGCGTGGCTTACCGCACCGGCAAAATCTCCCTCTCCCGCGCCACACGTCCGCGTCTCGCCTTCAACTATAAGCTTTCAGGGCAAGACTTCGGACAAGCCGGATTCGAAGAGCAGTTCGCCACATTCAATGTGATTGTCGAAGGCGAATCAGGCCGCCGCGCGACGGTGATGACTTCGAAAGTCAACACATCGACCGAATGGGCTTCGTGTGTGTTCGACCTCGCCGATTTTTCAGCCGAGCGCTGGATTCGTGTCTATTTCGAAAACACAGCCTACACTAAACTCGTGGCAGGTCAAGCCGTAGTTTATCTCGACAATGTGGCAGTTGCCGACATCAACGACATCGCCGCCACTATCACCGCCAATGCGTCGCGGCGGGTTGTGCGCGGCTCATCGGGTTCGGCTCTCGTCACCATCGGAAACCACGGCGCCCTTCCGCTCGATAACTATCGTCTCAGCGTCACCCTCGGCGATTCCGACCTCTCCTCGCAAGCTTCACTCACTCCTATCGAAGCCTACGGCGGAAGAAAATCCTATGAATTCTCCTTCGACGCTCCGATCACATCGCAAGTTGACCAGGCCGTCCTCAACATCCAATTGATAGCGGAAGGAAACGTGGCCGATTTGGAGCATACAACCGCCTCGTTTAACATCGTTTTCAACGACCCGAACTTGGAAAAAGTCTCCGACGCCGCAGGAAACTACGACGATGATGCCCAACTCGTTCATGTGACGTGGAAAGCCCCCTCTGAAGTAATCAACGTGACTGAAAGCTTTGAGGACTACACTTCCTGGACAGCCTCCGGCATCGGCAAATGGACGCTCGTAAACCGCAACGGCGGTCTCGGCGGTATGTGGGTTAACGACGGCGAATATCCGTTGTACAACACCGACTTCGCTTGGATGGTTTACGACGCCTCAAACTTCAACGGATACGACGTTTCGGAAAATCCCGCATTTGCCGCCCAAGACGGATGCAAGGCAATGGTTTCCACCTACCGAAACGACGGAAAACAATTCATCGACAGCGACAACTGGCTCATTAGCCCCGAACTTCCTGGCAACTCGCAAGAAATATCGTTCTGGATTAACGGCTGGAAATACAACGGTGCGTCGCAGCGTTATGCTGTCTATTACTCCTCCACCGACACCGATTCCGGCTCTGGTTCCACCTCCACAGGCAGCTTCAAGGCCATCGCGCCCGAAGGTTCGTCAAACGCCTACCGCTTCACCGAAGGCGACAACACTTGGAACGAGGTGAAAGTCACGCTCCCCGACGGAGCCAAATACTTTGCCATTCGCGACGCGTCGCTTGCAAGCAATGCGATGGTGATTTTCGTCGATAACATTTCCTTCACCGCCGTCAACGGCAAGGTCAAAGCCTACCGCATCTATCGCAACGGCGAATTTGTTGCCGAAACCGACGGCCTTTTCTTCGATGACTCCGTTCTTCCCGAAGAGGGAAAGCCTTCCCTTTACCAAATTACCGTCGTCTATGAAGATGGAGGCGAATCGGGAGCTGTGTCCTTCGAAGTCGAAAAGTCGAACGGCGTTGCGCTTGTTACCTTCGGCGAAAACCTCCGCTTCGACATTTACACTATCGACGGACGCCTCGTGCGCCACAATGCCGCATCGGCCGACGGTCTGACATCAGGCATTTACGTCGCCAACGGCCGCAAAATCGTCGTGAAATAATGCTCCGCGACAACCAGTCAAAAACGAAGCGCACCGGATAGTCCGATGCGCTTCGTTTTTCATTAACGTGGGTTTGGAGTATAAAATCCCGTTGTGCCCGATAGAATCAACGTCGGAGATGTCGCCAGCCTCGGAGAGATTCAATCGCCTCAGAAGAAGCGAGTTGTAGTAGCCACGATGAAGGTCAGTGTTAATTTGCCATCGGTTTGATGCTCCTATTGACCATCGCCGACGCTTTTGCATTTCCGACGCTTTCCACCTTATACCGAACTAGCGCAATTCCTAACTCCTCATTCCTAATTCCTAATTCTTTTCATACTGCCGGGAGCGACATCCCAAGCAGACGGCGGTAGAGGTCGAGGGCATACACGTCGGTCATCGCTGAGACATGGTCGAGGACGGCCTGTATGCGCCCGAATAGCGTGGGCGCATTGACATCGTACTGCTCCGGCACTTGCGACAACAGAAGCACTGAATAATTTAGCGTGGGATTGCATACGGCATGGATGAACTTCTCAAGCAGGTACGTGATAATCTGATTACCGGCAAGCTCAATATCGACAACCTCGTGGGAATTGTAGATTTTGCCGTAAGAAAGCTTTTCGCAACGGCGGTAAGCTTCACGGGTAGCTTCGGGCAGGTTGTTGAGCAACGAACCCTTGAATTTGCCCGCAAGAATCGTCTCTTCGCTTTCTACGAACAACCGAGCCGACTGGTGAACGAGGGTGCCAATGACCGACGAACGCAGATAGCCGATTTTTTCCTTCGGGTCATCGACCATCGCCATCACTTCGCGCAAGTGAGCCTGACGCTCTTCAGGGAAGAAGCCCAACAAAAGGCTGACAACCTCCTCGGCCGAGACGATATGCAGGCGGTGGGCATCCTCAAGGTCCATAATCTCGTAGCAGATGTCGTCGGCAGCTTCGACAAGATATACGAGCGGATGGCGGGCATACGAAAGCCGTCCTTTTGGGTCAGCGCGACGCAGAAGTCCAAGTTCGTCGGCCACGTTCAACCATTTGTCACGCTCAGAAGTGAAGAAGCCGAATTTGCCCGTACGTTCAGCGGCAAGCGACGACTCGTAGGGATATTTCACTATCGACGCGAGAGTGGAATATGTCATTGCGAAGCCCCCGGGACGCCGCCCGTTGAACTGATGGATAAGCATGCGAAAAGCGTTGGCGTTGCCTTCAAAATGAATCAAGTCGTTCCATTGTTCGGCCGTCAGCATTTCGCGGAGCGACACGCCCTTCCCCTCGGAGAAAAAGGTTGAAATGGCTTTTTCGCCCGAATGGCCGAAAGGCGGGTTGCCCAAATCATGAGCCAGACACGCCGCTGCCACAATGTCGTCGATAGCGTCAAACTTGTCGGCCCACGGCTCAGAGGCATACTTTCGGCGCAGGTGTTGAGCCACTTCCAAGGCCATCGACCGCCCCACGCTCGCCACTTCAAGACTATGAGTCAATCGGTTGTGGACGAAAATGCTGCCCGGCAGCGGAAAAACTTGTGTTTTGTTTTGCAGCCGGCGGAAAGGCGAGGAGAATATAAGGCGGTCGTAGTCGCGCTGGAAGTCGGAACGCAATTCGCCGCGCGAACCTCCGTAACCATTCATTCCGAACCGTTTGTCACACAAAAGTCTGTCCCAATTCATCGTATCCATATTTATTGCCTTTAGGGAATTTCTATTAATTGCCTTTAGGG
>CADBML010000110.1 GCA_902795825.1 uncultured Bacteroidales bacterium | reverse complement strand
CCCCTCGCGCCGATATGTGTGGGTTCACGCCTCGTCGCTCGGCGAGTTCGAGCAGGGACGGCCGTTAATTGAGATGATTCGTCGCGAACGCCCCGACCTTCATGTCGTCTTGTCGTTTTTCTCGCCTTCAGGCTACGAAGTGCGCCACGACTATGCCGAGGCCGACGCGGTGGTGTATCTGCCGTTCGACCTGCCGAAGAACGCAAGCCGCTTTATCGACGTTGTCAAGCCTGAAATGGCGTTTTTTATCAAATACGAATTTTGGGGAAACTACCTTTCGGAATTGCGCCGCCGCGGAGTGCCCACCTATTTAGTGTCGTCGATTTTCCGTCGCGGGCAGATTTTCTTCCGTCCGTGGGGCGGAATGTTCCGAAAGATGCTCCGTTGCTTCACCCACCTCTATCTTCAGGACGACGCTTCGCGCTCGATGCTCGCCGAAATTGGTGTGACGAACGTTACCGTCGCTGGCGACACTCGCTTCGACCGTGTCACCGACATACTTGCCCATGTCAAGCATGTGGCCCAGGCCGAGGCCATAGCGGCATCGTCGAAAGTGACAGTCGTGGCTGGTAGCACATGGCCTGCCGACGAGCGTTTCCTCCTGCCATTTTTCAATGCGCATCCGGCAATAAAACTCATCATCGCCCCCCACGAAGTCAACGAGGAGCGCCTGGCCGACATCCTGAGCCGCATCTCGCGACCTGTGGCCCGCCTCTCTCAATCCACGCCCCAACAGGCCGCACAAGCCGACTGTCTCGTGATTGACTGCTTCGGGCTTTTGTCGAGCGTTTATCATTTCGGGCAAATCGCCTACATTGGCGGCGGCTTCGGCGCGGGAATCCACAACATCAACGAGGCGGCAGTCCACTCTATTCCAGTGGTATTCGGTCCGAAACACGAAAAATTCAAGGAAGCCGCTGATTTGATGTCGCTCGGCGGAGCCTTCTCGTTTATCGACAACGAGGGATTCACAAAAATCTTCGACAACCTCACCACCGACAACGCTCGCCGCCGCCAAGCCGGCGTAGCCGCAGGAAAATACATCGCCGACAACCTCGGCGCCACCCGCCGCATCTTCGACGAAATCTTCGTCAATAAGTAATCAGAATTTTTTGTAATTGGCTTTCGATTGTTCGAATGCTCGAATGCTCGATTGTTCGAGCAGTCGATTGTTCGAGCAGTCGAAAATCCTTTACCCTTTCAACTTTACCCCCTCCCTCTAAACGTTCAACTCTCAACTTTTTTTCCGTGACCGCCCAAAATGTGAAACTCGCTATTGCAGAATTGAAGAAAAAGCATTAACTTTGCGGTGAAAAGTCGAAGATGTTATGCACCGTTCTAATCCTTTTTCAGCCCCAAATGAGCGAAAGAGAATGTGTTGTGTGCCAACATCAGCCCCATATCCCGAATGTCGGAAAGTGCCTTGCGCGCTAAATCGTCATTTCGGGATTTTTTTTCTGCCGTCGGCTATGGCGACGACGGTTAGCACAAGGGCCTTTCCCATAATGCCACGTCCAAAGAGCTTAACAGAAAGCCCCTCAAAAGAATAAAAATCACCATTATTATTAACTATAAAACCGTAATCAGTATGAAGAGACTACTTCTCGCAATCACCGCAGGCATCCTGGCATGCGCCATGACCTTGTCGGCATCCGACATCACTTGCCGCGGCACTGTGGTTGACGAAAACGGCGAGCCAATCGTCGGCGCTGTCGTCAGAGCAACGACATCACGCGCACAAACCGACATTGACGGCCATTTCGCCATCAAAGTGCCCGACCAGGCAAAAGAGCTTCGTATATCCTACATCGGATATAAGGACATCACCCTCACTCCTCAAGCCGTGATGGGCATCATCACCCTCGAGGTGGAAACCAACATCCTCAAGGACGTGGTCATCGAGCAATCCGTGGCCCGCACACGCCAAACACCCGTTGCCGTGAGCCACATCGACGCTTCGACTATCGACATCAAGCTTGGCTCACAGGAGTTCCCCGAAGTTCTCAAAACCACACCCGGCGTTTGGGCCACTAAAGACGGCGGCGGCTTCGGCGACGCGAAAATCAATATGCGCGGCTTCCAATCGGCCAACGTGGCTGTCCTCATCAACGGTATTCCCGTCAACGACATGGAATGGGGCGGCGTCTATTGGTCGAACTGGGCAGGACTTTCCGACGTGACCTCCTCGATACAGACCCAACGCGGTTTGGGAGCTTCTATCGTCTCTTCTCCCTCTGTGGGCGGCACCATCAACATCACCACCCAGTCGCTCGACGCCAAGCGCGGCGGCAGCGTCTGGTATGGCATGGGCAATGACGGACTTAACAACATCGGTGTCCGTGTCTCGACAGGACTGATGAAAAACGGATGGGCAATCACCGTGCTCGGCTCGCGCCGCTGGGGTGACGGCTACGTGCAAGGCACTTGGTTCAACTCCTACAACTATTTCATCAATGTTTCAAAACGCCTCAACGAAGCCCACCAGCTTTCTTTCACAGCCTTCGGCGCTCCGCAGACCCACAACAAACGCTCGTCGCAGGACGGTCTCACAATCGAAGGCTGGCAAAACGTCCGCAACTATATGGGCGACGACAGCCCCTATAAATACAACCCCACTTTCGGTTACGACAAAAACGGCAAAGTCCGCACTTCCAACCGAAACAAATACCACAAACCGCAAATCTCGCTCAACCACATTTGGCAAATCGACCCCAAATCGTCGCTCTCGTCGGCTGTTTACGTGTCGATAGCTAACGGTGGCGGATACTCCGGACAGGGACGTGGCTCGTGGAACGGAACATCGATTTCCTACTCCAACTGGTATGGAGCCTCCAACGGCGTGCTTAACACCCTCTTCCGCAATGCCGACGGCACTTTCGCCTACGACAAAATACAAGAAATGAACGAGCAGTCGGAAACCGGCTCGAACATGATCATGTCGGAATCCGTCAACAGCCACGAATGGTACGGCCTCGTATCAACTTACCGCAACTCATTCCTCAACAACCAGCTGACTTTCACCGGCGGTCTGGACCTTCGCTACTATGTGGGCCACCACAAAAACAAAATCGTCGATCTCTATAACGGTGCCTATTATATGGACGACTCCAGCCGCGACGACGTGAAGCCCGAAAACAACGCAGCTGCAGCCGACCCCAACTGGATTTATGAGAAACTCGGCGTAGGCGACATCGTTTACCGCAACTACGACGGCCACACTCATCAAGAAGGCGTTTACGCTCAGGGTGAATACACTTCCAAGAATAAGAAAATCAACGCTTTCATCGCCGGCTCACTCTCTAACACCGGCTACTGGCGCGTTGACCATTTCTACTACGACAAAGCCCACGAACAGTCGGATAAACTCAACTTTATCGGCGGAACAATCAAGGGCGGCGTCAACTACAACATCAACCGCTTTTCAGGTGTGTTTGCTAACCTTGGATTCATCAGCCGTGCTCCGTTCTTCTCCGGCGGCGCATTCTTAACCTCCACCGTCAGCAACGCCACCAACCCCAACGCCCTCAACGAAAAGGTCAACTCCTACGAAATTGGCTACACTTTCCACTCCCATCGCTTCTCCTTGATGTTGAACGGCTACTACACTAAATGGCTCGACAAAACCGCCACCCGTTCCGGCGAAATCACTTCAGGCGAACACGCCGGCGACCGCTACTACTTCAATATGCAAGGCGTGAACGCTCGCCACATGGGCGCCGAACTCAACTTCACCTGGCAGCCCGTCACCGTGTTCGAACTCAATGGTATGCTCTCGCTAGGCGACTGGGTGTGGGATTCTAACGCCACCGGCTACTTCTATAACCAGAACGGACAACCCCTTGCCGACCTCCGCGGTAACATCGCCTCGGGTGTCCTCGCTGACGACCATGCCCACGCCACTCTCAACCAAAAAGGCGTGAAAGTGGGTGGCTCCGCTCAGACTACCGGTGCTCTCGGACTGACTGTCAAACCCTTCCGCGGCCTCCGCTTGGGAGCCGACTGGACTTTCAACGCCCGCAACTATTCCGACTACACCGTGTCGTCAAGCTCCTACACCTCTGGCGCTGAAATCAACGTGGCTAAACCCTGGCAAATACCCTGGGGCAACCAATTCGACCTCAACGCGTCGTATCGCTTCAAAATGGGCAACGTCAACGCAACTCTCTACGGCAACGTCCACAACCTCTTCAATAACTACTACGTCATGGACGCCTATACCGCCACCAGCGAAGACGGTCGCTGGGACAACGCCTACCGCGTGTTCTATTCCTTCGGCCGCACCTACACCATCAGAATGAAACTCACCTTCTAACTCCCCCGACGCTGTTATGAAAAAATATATTAAATTCCCCATCATCATCGCTGCCTGCGCCGCTGTTTTCGCCGCCTGCGATGACAACGACTGGAACAACCGCCTTGACGGCTTCGACCAAAACGGAATCTCTGATGTCCGTGCCATCGAATACACCCTCACCGATGCCGACTACTCGGCCATAGCATCAAATTCCGTCAATCAGGCATTGGCCGGCGAAGACAAAGCTGCCGCCCTTAAGGCCGTCGGCACAAACCACTTCTTCTCTGACGAGATTACTCCTCGCGAATATGTGCCCGCTTTCCTCGACAGCAGCAAATTCCCCTACTTCACCCTCGACAACGGCTCGGCTGTCAAGATAACTTATAAAACTGCCACTAACCTTCCCGACGAAATCGCCGCCATCGCCGGCGCCGACACCTACGAAGTCTCCGAGGACGATTATAAGTTCATTTGGGGCGACGAGGAAAAATATGTCGAGGCTTTCGCCCCCTCCAAGCCCGCTTCGGCCGGCGTGGTGAAAATCCTCAACGACCAGTTCCCCGACGCTGAAGCCGGCGACTACTACATCGTCACCTACAAAACTTCGTCCCAAGAACCCGTGTTCGGCTCTTCCGAACCGCAACCCGAGGAGTTCAAGATGAGCGAAGTAATCAGCGGTCTCGCAAAGGGCGACAACGCCGAAATCGCCGGTGTCATTACCGCTCTCTGCACCCGCGGCTACATCCTCACCGACAAGTCTGGCTCAATCCTCGTCTATGTCGGCTCTTCGTTCGACGCCAATTCCCACCCGATCGGCTCGCAGGTGAAAGTGTCGGGCACCATCAGCTCGTACAACTTGGGTTTGCAGGTCGACGGCTCGTCTATGTCCGAACAAATCGTCGGCTCGCAAGCCTACACCTATCCTGCTGCTCCCGCCTATTCTTCCGCCGACATTGCCGCCGCTAACGCACGCACCACCGACGAAGCCGCCGTTTATTGCCAATTCACCGGCAAAACCTCAATCTCAGGCTCGTATATCAACGTGATTTTCGACGACAACGAAAGCGTGCAAGGCTCGATTTACTATCCCACAGATGAAATCAAGGCAAAACTCGCCGACGGCGAAGTGCAGACTTTCACAGGCTATTTCACCGCTGTGTCGTCGAAGGGCAAATATTTCAACCTCATTGCCACCGACATTAAGACGGTCAACTCCTCCTCGCCTAAAGCTGCTCCGCGTGCAGCCACTGTCACTGTGCCCTCAACCGTCGAAAACTGCGTTTGCTACTTCGACGGCAATACTTGGCGTCTCCAGTCGCAATTCCAATGCCTCAACCCGGCCGACTACAAGGCAATGGGCCAGACTTACGAGAACCTCTCGGCTCCCGACACCTATCTGCCCACTTACCTGAAAGTTACTCATCCCTACGCACAGGCCGACGACACCCAATTCGTCGTTTACCGCTACTATAGCAGCGGCTCGACTAAATGGCGTTGCGACCAATATAAGTTCGACGGCTCGGAATGGTCGCTCAACACTGGTGTGATCGAAGAAACAGCTCAATTCGTCCGCAACGGCGGTCATTGGATGTACGACCCCAACGTCACCATCAACCTCCCCGCGATCCGCAACGACGAGTTCATCACTGCTTTCTACCAGGCTTGCACGAATTGGGTGTTCGAGAACATCGACAAGCCCCTCGGCTCCACCGACATTAAGTCGGGTATGTTCTACGTGACTTCCTATGGCAACAACGAATACTATGCCGGCACTTCGGCCTACTACAACAACGTCGATATTCGCGCCGCTAAAGCCCGCGAACAATATCCCGACGGATGGGGCGAAATGACCGACGACGAAATCCAAGCCAAAATGAAAGAGCGTTGCACCGGCGAAGTGTTCCCCGGAGCTTTGGCTATGCTCTATCCCGACGCAATGCCAGTTGATGGCCTCGACGTGATTTACACGCTCAACTTTGTGGTGTTTGACGGCGCTTCGTCGAACCACACAGCCCGCTACAAAGTCACAGCCCAAGGCACGTTCTCATTCATCGACTGCACATGGGACGCTCCCGCTGAATAAGCTACTCCTGCAAATAATCCGCAAGGGCGTGTTGATGTCAATTCAACACGCCCTTATCGCTGTCAGGCTTGAAAAAATTTGATAAAAATAATGTCGGGTCACTTGCACAAACCTGTGTCACCGAATAAACAAAAACAATAAAAACACTTGGAAGTGCTGCTGGCTCTATGAGCCCATTCTGAACCATCCGCTCAAGTTCTGTTTATGTGGGGGCATAACAGCCCTTGCCCGATGTCGCAGAACAGCCTTCGGCTTGCAGCACTTCCAAGCAAAAACAAAAACAAGCAGCGACATCATGACATCTTTGTTTTCCCCTTTTTTGCTTACATGAATTGCCATAAACCATCGATGATGCTCGGCAAAGTTTTGAAGTGCAAGTCGCTTGAAAAGCGGTGCACGGTGGCAAAGCCATCAAAACCTTTGCCAATTAATCATGAATTTTTAAAAATTTATGGTAAATTATTGATAATTAATGTTTAATAAAGAAGCCAACACCAACAACTTAAACAACAGCCTATTTTGTTGTTTTGGTTGTTCAGTGTTGTCCTTGTTGTGTGATAGTCCGACACTGAGTAGTCCTTTATCCTTGCAGAGTCAAGCATGCGAAAATCCTCCCCTAGCAGGGGAGGTGTCGGCGAAGCCGACGGAGGGGTAGAACCCTGTCGAGGAGATGCCAATTGGGCGCGAAGCAAAACGTGCCCGATAGGGAGGAGGGGCGGCGCAAGGTTGATAGATTTTTGATTGCCATCGAGACGTCTTCATCTTTGACATAACCGAATTCGATGGCTGGATAGCCAAATTACAGCTGTTTATTGTTAAATAATCTTAAAGTTTGCGTTATAATTTGGTTTATATTATAAACCGCTGTAACTTTGCATTGGAATTAAGCGGTAAACGCGCGTGCCGCTTTTTTCAGGGATAAACAGTTTATATTATAAACCACTTTAAGAAATTAAAAAATGGACGAGAAAAAAATTACCGAACGCGAGGGCATCGAGATTATCACCTCGATGATCGCACGCACCCGTGAACGTTATGTGGGCGATGGAAACATCCTGCTCATGTGGGGCTATTTGACCGTGATTGTGACTGTGCTGGTTTGGATTACCCTTGTATCTACCCAAAATCCCGCATGGAATTGGTTGTGGTTTTTGATTCCTGTTGTTGGCGGAATAGCCACGCCTATCATGTCGCGAAAACAGCAGATGAAATCTGGGGTTAAGAGTTACACCGACAAGCTGACATCCAAGATCTGGACTACTGTCGGCGTGGCATCTGCTGTTGCGGTTTTGTGCTGTTTAGGTTTCGCATTATTTAAAGGAATCAACTGTTGGCTTATGATGTTTTTATTCCCTGTCATCGTCATCCCTGTTGTCGAGATGGCGCAAGGCTTCATTGTCAAAGAGAACTCTCTCGTGTTTGGCGGCGCAATAGGTTTGGCAATAGGGTTATTCATGACTTGCTGCGTTGTCGGCAAGGTTGTCCTTTACCACTACTGGGCGCTGCCGCTGTTCATTGTCGCTTTCATCTGTATGATGATAATTCCTGGACACATCATCAACCATAAGAAAAAGTCACAGCGATGAAAGAATTGAATCCATTGCTGCACTCACAGTTGCGCCTTGCGGTGATGTCGATTCTGATGAACGTTGAGGAGGCCGACTTTGTTTATCTTAAAGAAAAAACAGAGTCAACCGCAGGCAATCTGAGCGTTCAGATTGACAAACTAACCACCGCAGGCTACATCGTGGTCGAGAAAGGTTTTGTCGGCAAGAAAACCCGCACCGTCTGCCAAATCACCGATCTTGGCCGTGCCGCGTTTGAAGAATATGTCGAAGCACTTAAGGACTATCTTAACTTATAGTTACGACTATCAACACTTTGAGGCTCGCCAATTAATAATCGGCGAGCCTTTTCAAGTGTTTTCAATGCGGAAAGTCTCGATATATTTGCGTTTTTGAGAGATTGTTGTTAACTTTGCAAACAAACAATTCAACAAGTCTTGAAAGCAATCAAATCCATTTTCGCATTTTTATTCATTGCGGCAATTCCCATGCTGTCGTTTACCGCCTGCGGCGATGATGAGCCCGCGGCAAACACCTGGACTGTCGTTAAGAACGGCAAGACGTACAGCTATGACATCAAATCGGCTGTCGTTTATCATGAAGACGGTGGTTGCTCGCTTCTGTTCTTAGACGAGCCATATTCGGTGACAAAGCCCATCAACACTGAGCCCACGCCGAATTGGTGTGCTATTGACATACCACTAAAGGATAATTGGTTTTTTCGTATCGCAACGAGCGATTGCCGCCCGGATAGCGAATACGCGGCTGCCGAAATCTCCAACAAAAAGCAGTCGTTCTCCGGCCCGTCGTCGAAAGGCGAGTATAAATTAACGTTCAGCTGCAAAATCCCTGACGACAATATCAATATTTCAATCAATTATAAGGGCATCCCGCAGGTGATGAACGAATATTTTTGGCATTGGTATGAAAAATAGCGCCCTCCTATAAAAGAGATTTAACTAACTAATAAATTCAACCCTATGAAGCTTTTAAGAGTAATTACGATGGCGGTGGTTTTAGCCGTTTCATTCGGGGCAAAAGCCCAGTATTTCGATCATCTGTCGATTGGTCCGGTTCTCGGCACTGACGGTATCGGCATTGAACTCGCCGCGCCTATCGGCGACTTCGTCCAGATGCGCGCCGGCTATTCTTTTATGCCGAAATTCTCCGCCAAAACCGATGTTGATGTCAACTCCAAAAAGGCCGACCACGTTGAGGTGGAAGGCAAATTAAACATGGGCGATGCCAAGGTGCTTTTCGATTTCTTCCCCATCAAGGGTCACGGATTCCATATCACGGCCGGCGCTTATATCGGCAAATCGGAAGTCGTCACCGCCCGCAACACGTCACCCATTCCTCTTGAACCCGACGAATATGGCAAAACCGGCATTCTTATCGGCGACTATCTGGTCACCACCGATGCCGACGGCAACGCCAAAGCGGCCATCAAAACCCATTCGTTCAAGCCCTACCTCGGTGTGGGGTTCGGCCGCGGTGTGTCGAAAGACAAACTCGTCAGCGTGCAGTGCAACCTTGGCGTTGAGTTTTGGGGCAGCCCGGGCGTGTATGCTTGGGATCCCAACGAAGAGAGGTATGTCAAAGCCGTAAAAGAAGATTTCGACCACCCCAAGGCAAACTACATTAAGACCATCTCGAAGGTCGGCGTTTGGCCTGTGCTTAATCTCAGAGTGGCTTTCCGTGCTTTCTAAATCAATTTGTCAATAATTAATATTTCAATAGTAAATGGTTATGAAAAAAGTAATTTTGGCTCTTGCAGCCCTCACAACTTTCGGCCTCGCTTTCACATCATGCGGCGGCGACGACGAACCCTCACAGAAAACTGAAAAATTCCTCTCGGCACCTTCCACATCCGATTTGTCGTTCCGCGCCGATGCCGATAACGACGGAATGCCCGACGGATATGTCGATGAACAATCAGGCACTAACACCGGTATCGTATCGGTTGAGACTTCCGAAGAAGGAAAAGTCAGCATCGGACTTATCCCGACATCACCGCTCGAAAGAAATGTCACTTCGCTGAAAGGCGTTAACAAGAAGAACATCTCCCCGCTTCTCGACTTCCTTTTCTTCGATGCGACTCTCAATGGCAACACTTATCAACTCGGCTCTTACGGCACCCTTACCGTTATCCGCGAAGGTAAAGAATACACCTTGATTCTCAAACTCTTCGGCTACGAATTTACCTTCAAAGTAACCCCCAAAGAGAAAATGCCGGCTTCCGACCGCACCACAAGCCTCTGCCGCGACTGGAAGGTAAAGAGCTGCCAAGTCCAAACTGAAGTGGGTGGCGCAACAGTGGCCCGCAATTTTACAGGCTGCAACCTCAACGAAATTGAGGAGTGGATTATCAAACAAGGCGTCGATATTAAAGACAAGGACCGCCTGCCCGCCAAATCTAACATTGTGCTCTTCTCTTTCACAAGGTCAGGCTCATATATGATTAAGTATGAGAATGAAAAGGTGGATGCAGCCCAATGGCGGTGGGCTAATGAAAGCCAAGGTAGCCTGAAATATACATGGCGCGGCGAAGGCATGGGCAACGCTTACGAAGCCGGTGCTTGCACAGCCAAATTCTATGATGGCAACTGCCAGCTCTCCATCGAGGCCACTATCCACGGCTCCGACAATAAAGACTATCCCAGCAAAGTGGTCGCTACGCTTGTCGATTAACGCCGACATGTCATCGATCTGCGGCTAACCTTTTCTGGAAAGCCTAACATAATTCAACCCCTCACGTCGAGGGGTTGAATTTTTTTGTCAATTGGTTGGATTTTTATGACCATAAGGCATGAAAATAACGATTAATGCAATGTCTTACTTGGATTATGATTTTATTTTCGTTATCTTTGCCTATTGTCAAATCAACAGATGTTCTACTGATATGAAACGTAATGCAAATATTTCACTGGCAATATTGATGTTTATAGGCCTCGCGACCGCCACCAATGCGACGGTTCATAAGAATAATTTCTCGATAAACTGCCCATATACCACCACCGCATATCCTAATGCGGGGACAACCAACCACTATGCCGCGAAAGCGACCACAACCGAACAGAAGGCGCGACGCGACTCTTTGGTACGTTCGATCGGCGTCTATCGTTTCGTGACCGACGGCGACACCAAATTCAACCTGTTCTCCTTGTTCTCAAATCTTAGCGCAAGCGGCACTGAATATAAGGTGTTCCACGGCTACACGGCATGGTTCGCAAATTCTTACACATCCACCGAGACGGGCGTCGATGAAACATCATTCTACCGATATGTAGGCACGTCGGCAAGCCGGACTGGCGGCGGTGCCGGATACAAAGGACACTACAATTACGCCATAGCCAACGATGAGTACGGCAATCTAATGATTGGCCAGAACAGCCAAGAAGTCAGCACGTATTTCCCCGACAAACTCTATATCGCGATTACACAAAACTACGGTTCGGGCAAAGAGGTGTCGGGGGCGCGAAGCACCGCCAACAACTGCAAAATCTTCTCCAACAAGGCTGTGCAAGTGTGGGGAAATGACGAAGACACCTACTACGTGCGCCACTGGCCGGCCGGATTGTCGGATGGCCGCGTGCAAATAATTCACGGACAGGGCGATATGCAGTATAATAGCGATAAATATAGCTATACCTATTACCATACCTCATCGCCCGCAGCCGCCAACTACCGCGGGTATGCGTGGATGTGCCCGGCCACGATGACAAGCTACATTTTTCGCGTGGGAATGGGGTGGAGCGACACAGAGCAGGACAATATCGGCTATTCCTGGGCCGGAACGAAATACATTCATTTGCCTTCCGGTGTCCGTCCGCTGAGTTCTTCTAACTACAATTCGTGTATTGGCTACGGACCGACATCGGGCAGAGTCCTCGTCCATGATTTCGGCAACCACAAATTGTATGTCGTGAAATACTCCGAGAGCAACACCCTGTCGACGCATCCCGCCAACAACAATCCCAACTTGACGCGTAACGGCGTGACCAACACATATACATCTACAATTGAGGCCGACGGTTATGTGGAGCTTACCGATAGCAGCAACGATCGTTTCGCTTGGGGCACTCCCATTGCGTTCTCAATTCAAGGACACTGCTTTTTGATTACCGCAGCCGGATCAGTCGACTCCGACGGCGATGCCCCTGCAAACTATAGCCTCTATGAAATCAATGAGGACGACTCAGGCAACATAACGCTGACAAAACTAATCAATAACAAAAAGCCCATCGACGGCTATCTTGACAACACTGCGTTGAAAGGCCCGTCGTTCACTTGGGTGCGTAGCGATGATATGTATGGCCGTGTTTGGGGCGTGTCGCACAAAAACGGTTATTTCGGTTTCAATATCCGCGCCGTGCCTATCGACCCGCAACCCTGCACCGTCATCCGTTCCTACATCCAAAACGGCACTTCCACTCCCACACGCATGCGCCGAATCACCTGCAATCCCCCTGAGGGCGGTTACGCTATCGGTTATAAACTCTACTACAGCACTTCCAACACCAACGACACCACCGCGATGACCAATATCACCAAACAGGTGTATTGGCAGAGCCGTCGTGTTTGCTACGACACTAATGCCACCCGTCTGAACCAGACCGGCTACTATTGCGCCGTTGCCACCTACGAATGTGACAAAATTGCGCGTACTCGTGCTGAAATCGAAAGCATTAACGCCTGCGCTAACATCAGCCAGACTCTCAACGGCGCGGCTTACACCAACACGGCCTCCTATATCGTACCAAAGGCATTCAACTATTACAATGCCGCGGGAAACGCTCTCTACGACTATTCCTTCTCGACAAACACCGCTTATCGAAGCGGTTCGCCTGAATCGGGAACAACCAACACCCAGACAAAGTTTAATGTTACGCTCAACGGCACAACCACATCCAACACCACCGTCACAAGCGGCACCGGCATTTCAGGCACTCTGACTTCCATGACCGTCCAGCCGGTCTATTCCATCGGCGGCTACGCTCTCGCGAAATCAGGCAAAACGGGCTACACCCGCTCCGATTACCATTATGTCGATAGTTCCACTGATTATTGGTACAGCTATACCGCGGATCAGACGTGGGATTACTATGGCACTTCCCGCGCCGTGACTTCGTCGTCGTCAACACCGACGGCTGAGTCTCAACCCCATCGCCTACGACTGTCCGGTGGTGGCGCAGCCCTCTTTCACTCAAAGTCTGCAAACCACTTCGGCTGAGGTGGTAAGAATGGATATGCCGATTTCTTGGACGGCTCCCACGGCCGCTACGGCTAAAGGCGCTTCAATCAGCAGCTATGAAGTTATCGTCAAAGATTCTAGCAACAACGTGGTTTTCTCCACTACCACAACTTCCAATTCGGCTACCGTCAACGACGTGCAAATCGGACAACAATACACCGCAACCATCCGTACCAACTACAACTATGGTGGAACGGCAGGACACTACTCGGCATATCAAACGTTAACCTTAACTCCGAATTACGAAGCGTCAGCGCCAAACGTCGATGTCCAAGTCTATAAGAATGCGTCGGGCGAAGTCGCCGTTTGGGACAGCGAATTGGGGTGGACAAATATCACCGCACCCGTTTACCGTGTCGAAGTCAATCTCGCCGAACCGTCAGGAAGTCACCAGCCGGTGAGCTATTATCAACTCCTCGTGGATAAAGGTGACGGTAATGGCTTCCACGCCTTCTCCACTACCGAGCTGCGCTATTTCGCCGCCGGTTCGGGCAACATCACTCCCGCCCAACTCACATCGAAGGTGACTGTGCCCTCGTCAGGAGCGGAACGCACTTTCTATTTCTACTGGGATCCCTACAACCTTTCCCACTTCCCCGACACGAAAGGAACCGAAAATTCCACCAATAGCGTCGTTTCACTCTTTTCTCCCAAAACGGTTTATCCTTCACCCAGTTCCGACTCTCCTGAAAACTGGACAGTGAGACTGGTGGCCGTTTACGGCGCGAACAACGCCAAAGTCCTGAAAACTGCCTACGCCGACGATATTCAGGTCAATCCCGACATCACTTCTGTTGACTCGACAGTGGCCAATGACGTGAAAGACGTGATTTATTACAATCTTAACGGCATCCGTCTTCCCGAACCACCGGCATCGGGTGTCTATGTCCAAGTCACGCTACTCAACGACGGCAAAGTAGTCACGAGAAAAATCGTCGCCAAATAGCTTGTCAATGCATAATGCATAATGCATAATTCACAATGCATAGTGTATGCGAAAATCCTCCCCTAGCAGGGGAGGTGGCTCAAAGAGCCGGAGGGGTAGAACCCTGCCAATTTATGTTTTCCTCCAACCCTGTTAACCTTGTGTGTCGTCCTGAAAAAAGTTTACAGGTTAATACTCTCAAAAGCACCGATGACGGGAGATGTTGAGCTGTCATTG
>CADBML010000109.1 GCA_902795825.1 uncultured Bacteroidales bacterium | reverse complement strand
AATCTTCCGGCCAATAGGAAAAAAGTAGTGTTTTTTGACGAAATGCCCTGGATAGATACACAAAAGTCGGACTTTGTTGAGGCCTTGGAGAACTTTTGGAACGGGTGGGCAAATCGTCGGAACGACATTGTCTTTGTTGGGTCTGGTTCGGCAACATCGTGGATGGTTGACAAACTAATTGAAAATCAAGGTGGTCTTCATGCTCGCATCACTACAAATATCTATCTGCGACCCTTCAATCTTAAAGAGACGGAAGAATACCTGCGCTCTTATCACTGCAAATGGGATCGATACCAGATAGCACAGTGTTATATGCTCTTCGGCGGAGTTCCTTTCTACCTCAGTCTACTAAAGACGAATCAGAGTCTTGTTCAAAATGTTGACAGACTGTGCTTTGCTCCGAATGCCCCCCTTCGCGTAGAGTTTGAGGAGCTATATACGGCACTTTTCAAATATGCAGACCAATATATCTCTGTTGTTAAAACTCTTAGTCAACATAAAGAAGGTATGACACGGAACGACATGATGAAAGCTCTGAAAAAAGAGGGTCGCAATCTCACCGCAGTACTTCGTAATCTGGAACGATGCGACTTCATCGCCAAAATGGCTCGTTTCCCTAACAAGTCGACCGATGCCATATACAGGCTGGTTGACTTTTACACCTTATTTTACTATAAGTTCCTTGCTGAAGACCTGTCGGGAGATGAACAGTGGTGGAGCCATAATTTTCAGTCTCACAGCGTAGAAGCCTGGATGGGTAGGGCGTTTGAATTGCTTTGCCTATGCCACGTAGGGCAGATAAAGAGAGCGCTTGGCATCTCTGGAATGGCAACCAGTGTTTCCTCATGGCGTCAATTGCCTGATAAAGCTAATCATGACCCATTTAAGAGAGAAGGTGCTCAGATTGACCTTGTAATCGACCGCGCCGACCGCATGGTTCATCTTTGTGAGATGAAGTTCAGCAATGGTCCTTATGATTTGAAGGATGCATACGAAAAGAAACTACGCCAGCGGATGACAATCTTCCGTGAAGCCACGAAATGTACAAAAGCACTGGTGAATACGTTTGTTACAACTTTCGGTGTGGCTGACGGAATACACAAGAGCATTGTAAACAGCGAAGTGACATTAGATGAACTTTTCAAATAATCATGAAAAAGATGCCCGGCGTTGTGCCGAGCATCTCAATTATGCATTATGCATTATGAATTGTGCATTATGAATTATGCATTAGCGGACGACGAGTTTTTGCGAATGGTTGACTTTCGCGCCGTTGACTTTGAGGACATAAACGCCTTTGGCAAGACCTGCGGCGGAGAGGGTGGCGTTGCCTTTGCCGCAAGCCGATGCGGCCACTTTTCCCGACACGTTGAAGAGCGTGGCGGTGAAGGCGTCGCCTTCGGCGGCGGCGATAGTGAACTCGTTGCGTGAGGTTTCGCGCACGAGCACAGTGGGCAAGTCGCGTGCGAGCAGCGATTCAACGCCGGAGTAGTTCTCGAGAATGTATTGCATTCCGGCGTAAGCGTCGAGTTTGCCGGCACCGGCCTGACCGCCTGCGCTTGTCGTGTAGGAGTCGGTTTTGGCTGTGGCTTGAGCGGTTTCGACGCATTGAGCGGGAGTCAGGTCGGGCTTAAGTTGCTTCCAAAGGGCGAAAACGCCAGCGGCGTGGGGCGACGACATGGATGTGCCCTGCATCACACCCCAATGGTAGTCGCGGCTGCTGCCGGTCACTTTATATACGATGTCGGTGGAGGGGAATCTGTAGTAGGATGCATCTGAGCCAGAATAGTTGACATTGTAGGTGCTGACCGATGAGATGATCATCGAGCCCGGGGCGCAAACGTGGGGGAGGAGTCGTCCGTCCCAGACGTTGCCCCAGCTTGAGAAGCTGGAGATGCGGCCAACGCTATATCCTGAAGAATAAGTGCTGCCGGAGGTCGAAGTCCACTGGTTGCGGGTGTTGTAAGAGCCGATAGAGAGTGTGTGAAGACCGCAGCACATTGAGTTGATGGTTCCGTCGCCGGAGCCTGAGATGTTGGCGGGGCTGCCGCCATTGGTGAATTCTACGATTCCATCGTTGTCGGTGGCATAGGAATAGATGGTCTGGCCGTTAGCTCCTTCCACTTTGAAACCGAGCCGGTAGCCGGATGTGGAGGCCTCGAAAGTGCCGTGATAGGCGGCGTAGAAACGTCCGCTCTGCGGATTGACTTTTGCTGTCACGCGAATGTATCCGCTGCCGTAGTTGGCGAAGTTGGAGTCGGAGGATGAGTTGAGAGTGACAGTGCCGCTAATTGGGCCGGTTACTTTAATCTTCGAAAGTTCGAGCACTGATTTTTTGCTGGAATATTCGTAGATGAACGGAGTGACGGAGAAAGAGGTTCCGTCGTTGCCGTAGAATTCGATGTCGTAGCCATAGTAGGAGTCGTAGTAAAAATCGTAGATGGGCACGATGGTGCTGAAAGAAGTGTTTGAGGCGGTGAAAGTGCGCTTCAGGGCGATTTTGTCGGACCCTTCATTTCCGGAAGAGATGCAGATGATCGGCTGGTTGGTGTATTTTGTGACGATGTTGTCGATATACTGGTTGAAGGTGTCGAATTGGTCGTGGGAGCCGGAGTTGATACCGAGCGACATGTTGATGACAGCGGGTTTGCCCTGCTGGTCGGCATACCCGGCGATTTTATCGACAGCGGCTTCGATGCAAGGGTCTTCAAGGTTGCCGCAGCACACCCAGATGTCGGCTCCGGGAGCCATGCCGGAGTAGTCGTGTTTCTCGTCGGCGTAAGCACCGGTGATGATGCCGAGCACGTGAGAACCGTGGGTCTCTGAGGTTTCCTCAGTAGTGAAATTGGCGATGGCGTCGGCTGTGGTGTAGTTGGTTGCGCGTGCGGAGCCGCCTACATAGGAGTATTTCGTTATGCCTTTGACGCGTGTGTTGCCGTCGGAGTCCATGAAGTTGATATGGTTGGGGTCAAGGCCCGTGTCCATCAAACCCACCACAACGCCCGTTCCGTCGAAATAGGTGGAGATGGTGTTGCCGCTCTTGTCCTTAAGGCCGTTGCGGACATCCGTGACGCGCGATGCGTCGCGGCCTTTGTCGTTGACCAACTTTGCGCGGCGAGCCGACTGAATGGCCTGCACTTCTTTGACCAGCGAAAGGCGTTCAAGGTCGGCGACGTTGATGTTGACGACTGCCATGTTTCCTGCTTGGCTCACCACTTCAGCCCCCGCGGCTTCGATTTTGTCGATGTCGGCTTCGGAGTTCATTCTGATGGTGACGGCCATCTTGTCGGGGATGTTGACGCTTTTGAGATGGGCAGGCAGGGCTTTGCCTTGACGAAGAGCGCTGACTTTTTCTTTATAGTTCTCGTAGATGTCCTGTCCGCGCAAATCGACTTTCGAGAGCTGCGCCATGACAGCGGGGACTGTGAGGGCCACTAACACAAGGCCACAAAGGAATTTTTTCATTACTGTAGAATTTATGATATTTTTGTTAATTTGCGAATAATCTCACAAATTTACGGTAAATTCCGCAAAAAAGCAAGATTGAACAGCCATAAACGGCAATTTGGCCGTAATTTTAGTTGAAAACGGTTCAAAATGCCACAAAAAAAGTCACCGCGACTACGCCAAAGCGCATCCGCGGTGAGCATATTACCGAGTAGAATGAAAACAAACTACTTGACGATGACTTTCGTGTCGCCGACGAGGTAGATGCCGGCGTCGACTTTCATCGAGGCTTCGCCCTTGCCGGAGATTTTTCCGATGAGCTGGCCAGCGGGGTTGTAGACGTTGTAGTCGATGTTTTCGCCTTTGACGATGATTTCGCCTTCTCCGCCGAGAATTTGCGCTGCTTCTTCGTCGTTGTCAACGCTGTTGACTGCGTTGAGGTTCATGTTGACGGTGTTGCAGATGGCCACGGCGTGGAAGCCTGACGGGGTGGGGAGGGTGGTGCCGTCGTTGAGCGTGCCGGCCTTGTTCTCACCCATAAGAGTCAAGAATTTCGATGTTTTGGCGTTGAGGGCACAGTCCTTAGTGGTGGGTCCGCCGACACTTTTGACGATATGTTCGACATCGCCCTTAGCCATTGTGGCGGGATCGACCGGAAGCATGAACACGCCGGGCTCGACTGCGCCACCGGCCGTCATCTGATAGCCGTAGGCCCACACCTTGCCGTCGCCATAGATGGCTTTGCGAAGCTGTGAGAGTGTTGCGCCGACAGTGGCGCCGCCTTTGACCGCGCCTGTCTTTCCGTTGAAGCCGATGATGTAGCCGTCGAGCATGGTCTTCGACGATGTGACAAACTCGTTGCTGAGATCTGTCGATTCAGCGAGGCCGCCATTGATTGCGCCGGTAAGGTAAATGTCGTCGTTGATGATGTTGATGGCTTGGGGTTGGTGGACGCTCTTGCCTGCCGAGTTGGGGGTGGGAGTTAGCACTTTAGCCCAAAGCGAAAGCGAGGGCATATCGGCTTTAGCCACGATGATTTCATCGGCTGCGCCGGTGAGGCTGACGGTGGCGAGGTTCATGCCAGCGGCACGGATAACGACGCTTGAGCCTTCGCTACCTGAGACCTGGATTGCCACAGTGGCGGTAAGAGGATTGGCGTTAAACTCAAAACCGATGATTTTTGCCTTTGTCACGTCGGCACCGGCAACGATTGAAATGAGATTGTAGGGGTTGTCGTTGGCGCCTGCATTAAACGTCGACGTGGGCAGTCCGTTGTGGTCGAATGTGAGGCAGAAGAGGTTTTCGGCCGAGCCGGCAGGGAGAGCGATGTCGGCAGCTCCGCCGAAGTCGTTGGTGTCGAGGGCGAGGTCTGTGATGTAAGAGCCAGTTACGCCATAGACGGTTTTGCCGTTAAGGTTATATTCGCCCACTCCGGCAATAGCGATACCTTCGGCTGTGTTGGCATCCTTAACGATGAGGGGGCGCATCCAGTCGATGCGGCCTTCGCTGTCAATCTTAATGAGCACACCCTGGCGGTTGGTTTTGCCCGGGTATTGGTTGAAAAGGACGCGCTCCTTTTTTGTTGCGTCCTTGACGGCGATAAGTGTGTCGCCCGAGAGGAGGACATTCTGCTGCGAGTTGTAGGTGTGGTTCACCTTTACAGCGAGGAGGGCGCCGCCGTCGGAAGTGGCGCACATGGCGTTGCCGTATTCGTAACCCCAGTCGGTTTGGACGTTCCAGAGGGGATTTCCAGAGGCGTCGTAGCGGACGAGGAGATACGAATTGTTAGAGGCGTAGTCGGTCGCTTCGGAAAGGTCGAGAGGAGTTCCGTCAAGAGCGACAGCTCCGTTGGGGACAAAGCGGTAGCCGATAAACCAGCCGCCGTCGGAAGCGGCGACAACCTGTTGTGCATGGTCGGCTCCCCCACCGTCGAGGACCGATGTCCATGAGGGAGCGAATTTTGCTGACTGGGCCGATGCCGTCAGAGCGGCGAGGGCCATGAGTGAAAGTAATAACTTTTTCATACGCATATTGTTTAATTGGTTAGGGATTTCATTACGAACGTTTTTAACCTGCAAAGTTACGAAAAAATTTTAATAATACAAAATTAGCAAAGGCAAAAAAAATCCCGCCGTGAAGCGGGATTTTTTTTGATTTAATCGGTTGATTAGAAGTTGTAGCTCATACCGAAGATGATGTTGTTGGCGTCGAGGTTGAGGCCGAAACGGTTCAATTTGGGTTTCGGAGCGCCTTTGCCCATCATGTCTTCAAGGTTGAGGCTGAGGTTCTGGTAGCCGAGGTTGCCAAGTTTAGCTGTGAGGTTGATTTTGTTGGTAATCTTCACAGCGATACCCGGGCGGATGCCTGCTTCGAAGATGTTAGCCTTGATGTCAGCATCACCAAGCTTTTCGCCAGTTTCATCGTCGTAGCCAGTCATACGAGCCTTTGCTGCGGTGTAACCGATGCGAAGTTCAGCGAACAAGTCGAAATACTTGCTGGCGATGAAGTTGTAGCGGAAGTAAGGAGCAACAGCGAGACCGGAAATCTTAACAGATCTGCCCGTCATTTGGCCAAATTTCTTTCCGCCAACGATGTCGGTAGCAGCGCTAGCTACGGAAGTGATAGCACCCTTAACATCAGAATAGGAGATGTTGCCGAAGGTGGGGACACCCTGTGTGTAACCGAGTTCGATACCGAGAGCCATTTTGTCGTCGAGTTTGTAACCAACTTCGGGACGAATCTGGAATGATGAGCCGGAGAGTTTGTCCGCGCCATCAGCGATTTTGAGGCTTGAGCTGGAGAAACCGAGGCTACCACCAAGGTAAACTTGAGCTGACATTGCTACAGCAGCGAAAGCTGCAACTGCAAAAAGAACTACTTTTTTCATTTTCTTGATAAATTAAGTTAGAAATAGAGTTAGTTAATAATGATCACGATTTACGTCGCAAAATTAGCTAAAAAAACAATACCACAGCCATGTTATGTGTTAATAATTGTTAAATTTTGTGTTAAATCGACCAGTTTGTGTAAAATTTCGTAAAAAATAGGTAAAAAACACCAAAATTTTGGCAAAATTGGACTATCCTGCGTTGTAGCCTTAAAGAATTTAGCGGTCCGAAAAATTAAAATTGTAAATTTTAGGGCATCGGATTCGTGGCTAAACCGGCAGGCCTCGCTGTCTTGATGCTCAAGTCTCGAAAGAAAAAGAAGCTAACTT
>CADBML010000108.1 GCA_902795825.1 uncultured Bacteroidales bacterium | reverse complement strand
TTTCCGTTTTCATCTACGGAGTAGGATGCCGGCAAATCGGTTTTGTCATCGACCATTAGCTTGATAATGACAAAGTTGTCTTTTATAAGACGTTCGACTTGCGGCGTGTCAAACACGGCCGCTTCCATTTTTCGGCAGTTGACGCATCCGTAGCCCGAGAAGTCGATGAGAACGGGCTTGTTGACCTCGGCGGCGGCGCGCATGCCTTCATCGTAGTCGTCGTATTCAACGAAACGCCCTGATTCGTAGAGGTTGAAATCCTGAGTGTAGAGCGGTGGGGCAAAAGCGCTTATGCTTTTCAGCGGTGCTCCCCATAGCCCTGGAATGAGGTAGATGGCAAACGACAGCGACGCGAGCGCCATGAAAAAGCGCGGCACGCTGACGTGTTCCGGTTTTGAGTCGTGGGGGAATTGGATTTTCCCGAGCAGATAGAATCCCAACAAGGCGAAAATCACAATCCACAGGCTGACAAACACTTCACGGTCGAGAATATGCCATCCGTAAGCGAGGTCGGCCACGGAGAGGAATTTCAGCGATAGCGCGAGTTCGAGGAATCCGAGCACGACTTTTACGGAGTTGAGCCAGCCGCCGCTTTTGGGCATTTCCTTAAGCCATGAGGGGAACATGGCGAAGAGTGCAAAGGGAAGGGCGAGAGCCAATGCGAAACCGCCCATGCCGATAGCCGGTCCGGTGAGATTGCCGAGCGAGGCGGCTTCGACAAGGAGTGTGCCGATAATCGGACCGGTGCAGGAGAACGATACTAGGGCGAGGGTGAAAGCCATGAAGAAGATGCTTATAAGCCCGGAGGTCTTTTCGGCTTTTGAGTCGGCTCCAGTGGCCCATTTGGAGGGTAGGGTGATTTCGAAAGCGCCAAGGAAAGAAATGGCGAACACCACCAGCATGGCGAAGAAAAACAGGTTGAAAACGGCGTTGGTCGAAAGCTCGTTGAGTTTGCTCGCTCCGAAAATCATGGTGATGGCGAGTCCGAGAGAGAGGTAGATGACAATGATTGCCAAGCCATAGGTGACGGCATCGCGCACCGACTTCCGTCGTGACGACGACCGTTTAAGGAAAAAGCTCACAGTCAGCGGAATCATCGGCCAAACGCACGGCGTGAGCAAGGCGAGCAGTCCGCCTATAAAGCCCCAAAGGAAGATGTGCCACCACGGCGACGATGAAATGTCGGCAAGGTTGTCGGCATGGTCGAAATTGTCATAGTTCACAGGGCTCCACCATTTGCTTTCATCGATTGAGAGTGCTTGGCCAGTGCTAGCGGCTTCGGTTTTCACCGAGTCGATGGCCACGGGAGCCGTCTCGGCTGGTATGTCTCCGTCGATGCTAAGCGTGAACGGCTCGCGGTTGACGGGTGTGCACGAACGGTCGTTGCAAGCCATATATTCAATTTCGCCGGCAATCTCCACTGCGGCGTCCCCGTCGCGGCGGAATGCTTGTGTGAAAGTCACGTTCGAATCCCACCACGACAATGCCAGTGCGAACACCTCGTCAACTTTCTCGATGGCTTGACGTGACGGTTGAGTTTGTCCCACAAGTTCGGCTCCGCTCACTGTGGAGAAAACGAAGCGCGTGGGTTGCGGACCGCCCGAAGGCATCTCGGTTCCATAGAAATGCCATCCCGGCTGCACATTGGCGACGAAGGTGATTGTGCCCGACGATTTGTCATCGTTTAGGCGGATTGTTTTTTGCCATTCAACAGGGTGGACAATCTGCGCCGACACCTGAAAAAGCGTCAGAAGAAGAAACAGGGCAAGTTGGATTCGGCGTGACATTTTCAATCTTGTTTAACAGAGAATTCGAATTTTTTCGGAGCCATGCAAGTCTTTGCGCTGCAGGCCATATACGTGACATGACCGCTGATGGAGAAGGGCTTCGACTGGTCGGCAACGCGGAATTTTTGAGTGAACACTACTTTACCCTCCCACCAATAGACTTTAGTGTTGAATGAGGAGTCGAAGTGTTTTGAGGGTTTTTTCGATTGGGCGGTTTTGCCGATTAGCGAAGCGTTGACGAGTTTGTCGAAGCTGAAAGCCGTTGCGACCGGTCCGTTTTTCACGTTTTTTGTTCCGTAGATATGCCAGCCGTCACGGATGTCGGCGGTGATCGTGACGATGCCGACGGTCGGGCCGGTCATCTTCATATTCACGCTCCACGCGACGGTTTCTGTAGCGGCGGGCTTGCCGGAAGGGGCTGACGCAAGGAATTGGGCCGAAGCGGCTAATATGGTCGTCAATGCGATTACGACGGTGAAAAATCGTTTCATTATATTGGATATTACAATTGCGAAATTACAAAAAAACTGAGAGAATGACAAAAAAGGGAACGCATAAGTGGCGTTATCGTGGAACTCTTGCGAGGCGGAGAGTGGTTTTCAGCAAGGGAAACTCAAGCGAGAGGATGGTGGAAGTTGCGTCGAGGGAGGCATGGCAGTCGTCAGAGAGGGTGGCGGCGTCGGCTGTGACCCATTGCAGGGCATAATTGCGAATGAATTGAGTGGGGCAGAGCGTTCCTTTCAAGCATCCTTCACTCCATTGTTGAGCGTTAGTGACTGCGCCGTCGATGTAGAAAATATCATATTCTTTCGAATCGGGGCGGCGAATAATCGCTAGGGTGTATTTGCCGGCAATGCGAGCGAAGGCATCGTCGGCAGAGTAGTCGAGATGTTGCCAATATCCTTCGAGCGGGTCGGTGGAATTGGCGAGGTAGTTATCAATCGAACGGCGTGTCCAAGCGAAATGTTTTGGCGTCGGGGCTTTGGGCGTTACGGTGGCGGTGATTCTTCGTAGTGTGAAAGGTGCGTTGGCAATGATTCCGAATTGTCGCTCAGCGCCTATTTTCACGAATCCTTCCTTGTCGATAGTTTCCGCGCCGGTTTTCCAGTACGATTCGCGATTCTTGCTTAGAGCGAACGTGTGGCCGGTTCCGTCGTCATATTCCACGTCAATATCATCTGCCTCAACTGTCACTTTTAGGATGAAGACATCGGATTTCCTGTCTTCAATCACAAGCGGCGACACTTCATCGTCGGGTTGGAATCGAATGTCGATGTAGCGGTTGTCGCGCCCGACAATCGGGTCGCTGATTGCCCCGCTCTTCGTTTTCAATGTCGCATGGCCATACGTCGCATGGGTTAGATAGTCCCACACGAGTGAGATTTCGCCTTTTTTGAGGCTGGAATCTTTGACTAACCCAACGATTTCGATAGAATAGGATTCGGCTTCGGGGTCGATGTCGAAAAGGCGTGTAAATCGGCTGTCGATGACGGAATCGCCCACCCACGAGAATATGGTTTTGGCGGATAACGTTGCCGTTGCGCTTGATAGCACAGCCATAACTGACATGATTAGGATGCGAAGTCTCATAATTTGGCGATTTCTTTTACTCGTTCCACAAATTCGTCGGTAGGCAGGTCGTATGGAAGCCAATGGATTTTAAAGCCGCGGCGTTCCATTCCCCGAAACCATGTCATCTGACGTTTGGCAAACTGGTGGATTGCGATTTCGAGCTTTGCTAACATTTCGTCGAACGATAGCTGCCCGATTACGTGAAGCGTAATAAATTTATATTCAAGACCGTAGTAGATGAGGTCATCGGGACTGATGCCGCTGTCGATAAGGCTCTTGACCTCATCGATCATTCCGTTGTCGAGCCGTGAGCGTAGTCGCGAGGAAATGCGTTGCCGGCGTGCTTCGCGGTCGATTTCAACGCCGATAATCGTCACTTCCTTCATCGGGTGGGGCTTCGTGAGCACGGCTTTGTCGGGATGCTCCTTATAGTAGCTTTGGATTTCTATGGCGCGGATAGCGCGCTTGACGGTATCGACATCAGTCACGTTGTGGAGCGTTTTCATCTCGGCGAGAATCTGTGTGAGTTCGTCGAGCGTTTTAGATGCCAACGAGGCGCGGAGTTGCGGATTTTCGGGCACATCGGGCAGTCTCACGCCGTTCACCACCGATTCGACATAAAGCCCCGTGCCTCCACAGAGAATGGGCAACCGGCCGCGTGCATTGATGTCGTCGTAGGCTATTTGGAAGTCGCGGAGGTATTCAAAGAGGTTATAGCGGTAACCAGCCGGACAGATGTCGATAAGATGGAACGGGATGTAGCCGTACTCTTCAAGGTCCTTGCCTGTGCCGAGATCCATGCCACGATAGACTTGGCGTGAGTCGGCGGAGATAATCTCTCCGTCGAAGGCTTTAGCCAAATCTACTGCTCTGCGGGTTTTGCCCGTTGCTGTCGGACCGGTAACGACTATCATAATTAGGAGTTAGGAATTAGGAATTGCGAAGCAATCGGCGAAGTTTTGAAGCGAATGTCGCCCGCAGGGCGGTTCGCGATGCCGAAGGCATCAAAACCTTCGTCAATGAGGAATGAGGAATGAAATTATCTACGAGCATTCGAGCATTCGATTATTCGAGCATTCGATTATTCGAGCATTCGATTATTCGAGCATTCGAGCTTTCGAACTTTCGATTGTTCGAAAATCTTTGTCCTTTAAACTTTCAACTATAAACTTTAACCTTTATGCTTTCTTGCCCTTTTTCTTCTCGACGGTCCAGCCGAATTTGCCGATAAAGTCGCCCAGCCCGTAATACGCGCCGTGGCAATATACGAGCGGGCGGGCGGCGGCAAGGTCGAAGCGGTCGGTCGCGGGGTCGATGAAACGTTCGTCAGCAATGACATTGACCACTTCGCCGACAAACATATCGTGGGAACCGAGGTTGACTATTTCCCTCACACGACATTCAATCGACAATGGCGACTGCTCAATGTAAGGCGTTGCCACTTTTATACCATGCTTAGGGGTCAGTCCCGTCTGGCTCCACTTGTCGTAGTCGCGGCCGGAGCGGACACCAGCCCAGTCGGTGGCGCGTGCCATCTCTTCGGTGGTAAGGTTGATGGTAAACTCCATCGCATTGCGAATAAGTTCATAACTATGCCGCTCACGGCGCACTGAAATGTAACACATAGCAGGGTCGGAGCAGATTGTGCCGGTCCAAGCCACAGTAATTATATTGTACGTTTCAGGCGACGTGCCGCAGCCCACGAGCACCGCAGGCAGCGGATAGACCATCGTTCCGGGTCGCCAATTGCGTTTAGCCACGACAACCTATGCGTTAGAAATAATACGACAATGTGGCGCGGAAAAAGCGGTCCTTAGCATGGACGGGGACAAAGTCCTTCGCTTGCGACGGATTGCGCTCAAACGATTTTGCCAGGCCAAGCCCATAGGAGAGGTCGAGCTGATAGTGGCGATAGAGTTGCACGCCTGCCGAGAATTGCCAGCCTGTGTTGTTGCCGTTTTTCTTGAACGGGTCGGAGAAGGTTTTCCCGCAGAGGAATGTGAAGTTCGGGCCGGTGGCGATAAACGGATTCACTGGACCTTTGTTGAGAATCTTCCACTTCAGAAGGATGGGAAACTCCATATATCCGCGGCCGAGTTTGCGCACAGCGCCCTCGCCGTTGCCAATTCCACCTATCGACGCATAGTCGGTGAGCGACGGATTGCGCCACGAAAACAGCACCGACGCGTCGAACCCGATCGGCGAGCCCGGAATCATAGCCTCGAGGGTGGCTCCCGCCACTATTCCGAAGGCGCTCGAAGTCTCATAAAGGTCGCCGGTAGAGTTGACGGGGACGTTCATTTTTATGCTGTTGATGGCTCCTCCGGCACGTAAGCCCACTTTAACTTGGGCCTGCCCCGACATCGCCGCCAACAATAAAATAGCTATCAATAAGTATTTTTTCATTTGTCAGTCAGGATTGAAAAAGCATCCTTGCCCGCAGGCCTTAATCCCCTACGACAAGGATGCTCTTTATTGTTCGACGGAAATATCAGAACAGATAGGCGGCTGTGATGGTCCAGCAGCGGGTTTTGCCTTCAACGTCGATGTCGTTGATACCCGCGTATTTTGTCAGCGACTTTGAAATACCGAAGCCATAGGATGCGGCAATCTGAAGGTGCTTGACAAATTCCACGCCAAGGCCGATGTTCCAAGCCACATCGACAGCCTTGTTCTTATAGGCTTCCTTGATGGCTTCTTTGCTCGTGGCGAATGCGAAACTCGGGCCAGTGGTCAGGAATGGCGACACGGCGTTTCCGGCTACAGGAAGTGAGAATTTGTACTTCAAGTTGATGGGAATCTCGAAATAGTCGCGCTTCAGCACCTTGTTGTCAACATTGGGGTCTTCCGAGTCAATAGTTTTGACACTACGGCGCACATACATCAACGAAGCATCAACGCCGATACCGATCACAGGAGCCGTGAACTCGGCCATCAGACCGCCAGTGAAGCCCGCACGGTTGTCGGTGCTGATAAGGTCATTGACTGCATCTTGCTTGCTTGAAAAATGCAAATTGTTGATTGCGACACCCAAACGGGGACCGAATTTGAACTGAGCAGTTGCCGGCACTGCTACTGTGGCAATCAATGCCACTGCGATAAGAATCTGTTTGATTTTCATAATCGTTATTTGTTATTGGATTAGTTATTTTATGCCACAAAGTTAACAAATTTCGGCAAACTTCACAATATTTCCACGATTTCTTTGTAATTTTGTGGCGAAATGATGTCGAACGAACAAAAGCAAGCCATTGAGGAGCGTATCGTCGAAATGCTCCGTACCGTCTATGACCCTGAGATTCCCGTTAATGTCTACGACCTCGGGCTGATTTACCGCATCGATCTTGACGACAACGGAATCCTCGATGTCGATATGACTTTCACTGCCCCCAACTGCCCTATTGCCGACTTTATAGTCACCGACGTGCGCACGAAGCTCGAGGACGTCGAAGGAGTCGCCGCTGTCAATGTCAACGTCGTTTTCGAACCAGAATGGTCGCAGGATATGATGACCGAAGAAGCCAAACTCGAACTTGGACTCTTATGACCGAACGCTCCATCACATATTTCATGGCCGACATCCACCTCGGCGCAAAATACATCGACAACCCGCGAGGCCACGAGCAGAGGGTGGTCGATTTCCTGCGCTCAATCAAGGACGACGCCAAGACGCTTTATCTCTTGGGCGACGTGATTGACTACTGGTTTGAATACAAAAAGGTGGTGCCGCGAGGCTACGTACGGTTCTTCGGCGCATTGGCGGAATTGGCCGACGCGGGCGTGGAAATCGTTTGGTTCTTGGGCAATCACGACATCTGGCTCTTCGACTACCTGAAAAACGAAATCGGACTGACCGTGGTCGATGGTTATCAAGTGACCACTATCGGCGATAAGCGGTTTTTCCTCTCCCACGGCGACGGCGTGGGCCGCATCCGCCCCGGATTCAGAGTCATCCGTACGCTTTTCCGCAACCGCTTCTGCCAATGGCTTTTCTCGGGCATCCATCCGCGATGGACTGTCGGCTTCGCCCACGGCTGGTCGGCTCACAGCCGAGGCAAAGGGTCGCCCGCACATTTCCGCGGAGAAGACGAACCTCAAATCGAGTTCGCACGCCAATTCCTCGGCCAAAACCCCGACATCGACTTTTTCGTGTTCGGACATCGGCACATCGCTCGCGACTACCCGCTCAACGACCGTTCGCGTGTGGTAATGCTCGGCGACTGTTTCGAACAATTCACCTACGCCACTTTCGACGGCAACAACCTGAAATTATCCTCGTTCGCTAGCAACAATAAGCCCCCAAAAAGTGGGCAACTCTAAAAATTAACATTTTTTAAGAATCTTATTATTGTCTTTGAAGATTGGACTCAAATTATTATTTAACAGCATTTTATCGAATTAACAATCATTCGCATTGACCAAAACAGCCGAAAAAATATGTTGTCAAACATATAATTTTTTTTGGCACTATTGACAAAAAGGTTGCAACTTTGCGGCAGAAATTTGAATCAATCTTTTTTTACCTTAAAAATTATACCTTTTGGAAATCAATATCGAAAAAGGGCTCCTTGGTGGAGCTTTTTTTTCATACCCAACGCCGAAATGTGTTGGCAGATTTGCAATGTCGGGCAAATTTCCGTAACTTTGTCAAAAAGAAAACAACAACCTCAAAAAGAGAACGACAACCCGCGCCATGTCAGAATCCAAACGCATACTATCTCCGCACGTCATCGTCGTGATTGTCGCGGCTGGAAGCGGCAGCCGCTTCGGCGGCGACTTGCCCAAACAGTTCTGCCCGATTTGCGGCCGCCCCGTGCTGATGACTACCATTAGCCGCTTTGGCATGGCTCTGCCCAACTCAGAAATCATCGTAGTGCTGTCCGACAATATGTCAGGCAAATGGCGCCAGCTATGCGCCGAGCACTCCTTCAGCGTGCCTCACACGGTTGTCGGCGGCGGTGCCACCCGTTTCGACTCCGTCAACAACGCCCTCAACTATTTGCGCGGCTTCGGCAAGGGAATATTTGACAACGACATCCTCCTCGTCCACGACGGAGCTCGCCCGAACGTGAGCGACGCCCTCATCCACCGAGCCGTCGAATCCTTAGCCGACAACGACGCCGCCATCCCCGTGGTGGCCGTCATCGATTCGCTCCGTATGAAAAATAACGATGGCGCAACTTCCGTAGCCGACCGAAGCCTGTTCGTCGCCGTACAGACTCCGCAGGCCTTCCGCGTAAAGACAATCTTCGACGCATACACTAAAGCCGACAGCGCGGCATCTTTCACCGACGACGCCTCAGTAGTGGAGGCCTCGGGCGTAAGAATAGGCACTTTCGAGGGCGACTACCGCAACATAAAAATCACCAACCCCGCCGACATCGCCGTAGCCGAATTATATTCAGTGATGATTGACGGCGAAGAGGGCTTGACCGACATTCCGAACCAATGAGCCGACTCGACGTTGACATAAAATATCTGAAAGGCGTAGGACCGAAACGAGCCGAGATGCTCAATAAGCAGCTGGGTATCCGCACTTTCCGCGACCTGCTTTTCCATTTTCCAACACGATATGTCGATCGCTCCGTGACGCACACCATCGCCGAAATCCGCTCGATGAGCGAAGTCCCTGCAATCCAATTGAAAGGGCACTTCGTCACCCTCAACCTGCAAGGCGAAGGCGCACGCCGTCGACTGACCGGACTATTCTCCGACGGCACCGGAACGGTGGAGGTGGTCTGGTTCCGACGCGTGAAGGCTCTCCACGACAGTTTCCTGACCGGCACCACCTACATCCTGTTCGGCAAACCGACTCTTTTCAACGGACGCCTGAATTTCGTCCATCCCGAAATCGACAAAGAGCAGGCCGCCGGAGCAATGAAAGGTCTTCACGGCATTTATCCGCTTACCGAAACTCTCCGCAACAACGGCTTCTCGTCGAAAACTTTCTTCACCCTCGCGCAGGCTGTGCTAGCGGCCGTACCCGACATTCACGAGACCCTTTCGCCCGACATCATCGCGCGTAACCGCCTAATGTCGCTCAACGACGCGCTCAACGCCATCCACAACCCCCAGTCGCCCGACCAACTTCAGCGCGCACGCTTCAGGCTCAAATTTGAAGAGCTATTCTATCTCCAACTCAAAATCCAGCACTACACCCGCCGGCGCAACTCATCCACAAAGGGGTTCGTGTTTCCTCGCATAGGGCACTACTTCAACACTTTCTACAGCCAATGCCTGCCGTTCCCCCTCACCGGCGCTCAAAAACGCGTAATCCGCGAAATCCGGGCCGACATGGCCACAGGCCGGCAGATGAACCGACTGCTGCAGGGCGACGTGGGTAGCGGAAAAACCCTCGTGGCACTACTTTGCGCGCTGATAGCCCTCGACAACAACCATCAGGCGTGCATCATGGCTCCTACCGAGATCCTCGCCGCTCAGCATTTCGACACTTTCTCGGCTATGCTCTCACCTATTGGGGTCAATGTCAAGCTGCTCACCGGCTCAACCCGCAAAAAAGAACGCGACACTATCCATTCGCAACTCCTCGACGGCTCCCTACATATTTTAATAGGCACCCACGCCGTCATAGAGGACAACGTCGAATTCCAAAACCTCGGATTCGTTGTCATCGACGAACAACACCGCTTCGGTGTGGCTCAGCGCGCGAAAATGTGGCGGAAAAACGCCACGCCTCCCCACGTGCTCGTCATGACAGCCACGCCCATACCGCGAACCCTCGCGATGACCGTCTATGGCGACCTCTCCGTGTCGGTAATAGACGAACTGCCTCCGGGCAGAAAGCCCGTCCAGACCCTGCTACGCTACGAGAACAACCGCTACGACGTGGATTGCGCCATCGGACGCGAACTTCGGCAGGGCCGGCAGGTCTATATAGTGTTCCCGCTTATCACCGAAAACGAAAAACTCGACCTGAAAAGCCTCGAAGAGGGCTATGAGCGAGTGTGCGACACATTCCCCCACTACCGCGTGGCTTACGTACACGGCCGCATGAAACCTGCCGAAAAAGACTACCAAATGGAACTGTTCGCATCCCACCAGGCCGACATCCTCGTCGCCACAACGGTTATCGAAGTGGGTGTGAACGTGCCGAACGCCACGACGATGGTTATCGAAAATGCCGAACGGTTCGGTCTCTCACAGCTTCACCAGCTGCGCGGACGCGTGGGCCGCGGTGCCGACCAGTCATACTGCATCCTGATGACTAAGCACCAAATCGCACGCGAAACACGCCGCCGCCTCGAACTCATGACAGCCACAACCGACGGCTTCGAAATCGCTGAAGCCGACCTGCAGATGCGTGGCCCGGGCGACATCGAAGGCACTATGCAGAGCGGCATCGCGCTCAACCTTCACATTGCATCCCTCGCCTCCGATGGTCAAATCACTCAAATCGCCCGCGAAAACGTCGATTTCATTCTCGACAACGACCCCGAACTCGCCTCGCCCGACCACAGAGTCCTTGTGAAACAGATGCAGCAGCTCTTCGACCAATCTTTCGACTGGTCGAACATCAGTTGACCGCCACAAGCAAGCCGACGACCGGCCGCCGCTTCCGCCTCCACGAGTCACTTTCGACGACAGAAAAAAAGCACCGACTTATTAACATCCATTAACAAAAGGAAATGTAAAAAAGTGTTTCATTAGCTGAAATACCCATTACCGCCAAATCGACCGAAAATCGCCACACGAAAGCGTCATCTCCCGAAATTCAGCAAAAAATCGCCTCCATGGCCACAAAAAAAAGTCACAAAAAATGTAAAAATATTTGGTGGAGTGGGAGAAAGTGCTTACATTTGACTTCGGAAAGGTCCAAAGTGTGAATTTTTCTAAAATTTTTGAATGGACAGAACTTTAGTAATCTTAAAGCCCTCCGCAATCGCCAGAGAACTGGCAGGCGCAGTAATCAGCCGATTCGAGCGCCGCGGATTAATAATTCAAGGACTTAAGATGATATCGCTCGACGACGAAATCCTTAATGAGCACTATGCCCACCTCGTCGGAAAGCCGTTCTTCCCTTCAATCCTTCGCTCAATGAAGGCAACTCCCGTAGTGGTGATGGTTCTCGCTGGTCGAGATGCCGTCAATGTGGTCAGAAAAATGACCGGCGCCACCAACGGCCGAGCCGCCGAGCTAGGAACAATCAGAGGCGACTTTTGCGTGAGCAACCAAGAAAACATCGTCCACGCATCCGACAGCCCCGAAAGCGCTAGCGCCGAAATCAAACGGTTCTTCCGCCCTGAGGAGCTCTTCGACTATCAGCCCGCCAAAATTAGAACTATTTACGCCGACGACGAAGTTTAACTCTTTAACAAAAAACTGAATGAAACTCAACCCGACAACAATTCTTTCACTCGCTATAGCAGCGACAATCTCTTTTTCAGCATCAGCTCAGTATAAACTCCCCGAAATCCACAAGAAGGAGCAGTCAGGCCTTATCGCCGGCCAAGTTAACACAAAACGCCAGATTAAAGCCCAAGGGAATGCGAACTATCTCAACCTCATCCTCCCGGGTCAAAACACATCTATCGAAGACATCGATGTCAACGAATCAAACTGGGACAGCCAGAGCGTAAACCCCTACAAGGACGCTAACGTTCCTGATAAAAAAGTGATTGACGTCAGCGATTTCGCAATGCCTTGCAACGGTCATGTGACTTCACCCTACGGCTATCGCGCCCAATTCGGTCGTATGCACCGCGGTGTCGACCTCAAAGCCTCTATCGGCGACACAATCTATGCAGCCTTCGACGGTAAAATCCGCCTCACACGCTTCGAAAAGAAAGGCTACGGCTATTATGTGGTCATCCGCCACTCCAACGAACTTGAAACCATCTACGGTCACCTCTCGCGCTTCCTCGTCAAGCCCAACCAGTCGGTGAAGGCCGGCGACCCCATCGCCCTCTCAGGAAACACAGGCCGAAGCACTGGTCCGCACCTCCACTTCGAAACGCGCTTCATGGGTTACGCCATCAACCCCGCCGCTATCTTCGACTTCGACAACAAGACGGTCCACACCGACTATTATACTTTCAACAAATCGACTTATCAAGACGCTCGCGACTTCTCACCCAACGCTAACAAGACCGTGGCTGAACACCGCACAGCCCCCGTCAAAAGCAAAGCCGCTGCCGCTCCGCAAAAAGCCGCCAAGAAGGTGAAAGTGAAAAAGGGCGACTCCCTCGCCTCTATCGCCCACCGTCATGGCACCACCGTCGATAAACTCTGCCGTGCCAACGGCATCAGCAAGAAGGCCAAGCTTAAAGCCGGCCAAACCCTTAAAGTGGGGTGATAAACACGGCAACACTCTCTGCCTCGTGGAGGCAGGATTACAATACGCCATAATCAAATGCCCAAGCGGTCCGCATGATGTCGGACCGCTTTTGTTTTTTCGTTTTACCCGAATGTTTTTTATAATGTGCAGTCCATAATTGTTTTCTAACATTCGAACATTCGAACATTCAAACATTCGAGACTCTCTCAACTTTAAACTCTCCCCTTTCGCTGATAATTGCGAAATATTCCCAAAATATACCGCATTATTATTTGGGTCTTTTCTGTCATTTTCGTAATTTTGCACATTATATTACATAATAGTCACAATGCCGTCGCTTTTACCGACTTGACAACATAATTATACGCAAATTTTTCATCACACCATAATGAAACGTACACTCTCAATCCTACTGCTTTTGTCGGCAATGGCTTTCTATGCCGGCGCATCGACCACATGGACAATCGGCGGCACCACCTGCACAGTCGATACTCTCAAACACGTCCAAATCGGACCGGGAACAACTTACACCGCCTTGAAAACCACTGGCCGCACGCTCCGAATTTTCTACACCGTCACCGACATTTCCAACCCTAACGTCGAAATCCGCGAGGCTCTCGCCAATTATAAGGTGACTGGCCTGGCAAAGACATCCTCCATTGCCACCACCTACACTACCGACTACGGCGTGCCCTACTTCGCCGCCGTCAATGGCGACCTCTTCTCAAGCAACCGTCCCATCGGAGCCACCGTTCAGGACCGCGAGCCCGTGAAAGCCGACAACGAGCAGGGATGGTACAATTTCGCCATCGACACATCCAACCAAGCCTACACCAGCGCCATGATATTTTGGGGCACCGCCGCAAAAGTGGGCGGTTCGTCGTTCACCATATCCACCGTCAACGCCGCCTGCCTATCCAACCAGCTAGCTCTGTTCACCCCTCGCTGGGATTCGACGACAGGGCAGAGCGGAGTGACCGAAGCGAGAATGAAGCTCGTAGCCGGCGCATTGAAATATGGCCAGACAGCCACATTCGAGGTGACGGCAAAATCGACTGCCGGCTCGATGTCGTTATCCGACAATTATGTGCTCTCGGGCAAAGGCACCGCCGCCACATTCGTCAACGGTCTCGCCGCGGGCGACCGCGTCACCGTAAATCTACATCTTGAGCACGACGGCACCGACATCACGCCAAAAACCGTAATCGGCGGTTGGCCCACGATACTCAAAGACGGCGTCGCCACCGGCATCACCGGGACAACCGCCGGCGCCAGCAGCGCCAACCCACGCACGGCCGTCGGTTTCGACCAGTCGGGTACCAAAATATATATGGTGGTGGTTGACGGACGCACGTCTATCTCCGTGGGCCTTACCACAAACCACCTTGCCGACGTGATGAAAGCCATCGGATGCCATGGAGCTCTCAACCTCGACGGCGGCGGTTCTTCGACGATGTACGTCCGCAACATGGGCGGGATTCAAAATGTGCCCTCCGACGGCTCGGAACGCTCAGTGACTAACGCACTCTGTGCCGTCGCCGTCAACCCGGGCGGCTCCACAATCGAACAAATACGCTTCTTAGACTGGAAAAAAGACCTCGACAATGGCGGCACCTACACCCCCGTAATATATGGCTATAGTTCCACTGGTGTGCTGCTTTCGACAAATGTGACCGGCTTCACACTTTCAGTGCCCACCACCGAAGCCGGCACCATTTCCGGCACGACGCTCACTGCCGGCTCCGACGTGCGATTCCTGCTGACAGCCACCTACAACGGCGCGACAGCCACCATACCCGTAAAAGTAGGCTCCGGATCCAAGTTTGTCGATTACCAAGTGCCCACCGACTCCAACGGCGACGCCATCCGAGGCATTTTCGCCTATGGGCTCAACATGACGCACGACGAGTCGCAGGGCTCATACTCCTTCACTTTCGGAGCTAACAACCCCGCCGAGGAGACTAAACTCGTCTTCACCGACTCATCTACCGGCGAACTTCTCTACGAAAAAACCATCGCCAACGCCACCACGTCGAACCAACAAATCGACGGAACCACAACCACCTACAACACAGCCACCGTCACCCAAGCCGAACTCGACAACGCCATTCCGCGCGAAGCCTTCGTCAATTGGGGCGTGAAACTCAAAGGCCACGCCATCGAAAGCTCCGGATTGCGGCTAAACACCTCCGGCTCAAAATACAACAACGACAACGGCGCCTACGGAGGCAACAACTACAACATCTGCACATTCCAAAACATCCGCGTCGCAGTTGACAACTTCCCCGAGAGCGACTACTTCGGCAACGTATATGTCAATAACTGGTCGGGCTACGATTCTTCGAACGATTTCAGCTGGAAAGCCGACGGCACCGAACCTGGACGCGACCCTGTGATGTCGAACGGCATAGTTCGCTTTGTGCAGTCGCGGCAAGAGACGGCCAACGGACGCATCTACAACAACTGGGGACGCGCACGGTTTGTGCCCTCCGAGCATGGCGACACACGCACCGCCAAGTTCACCTATCGAGGGTCGGGAATCGGCCAAGGGCTTTCCTACGCCAGCTGCGTGCTCCGCGAAAACTTCGGAATAGCCGTCGGAAACGACGGGACAATCTACCTCGGCGAACACACCGACGCCCAATGGGCTAACAAGGCGAACATCGTGATCCTCAACCCCGCCGAGATGAACAACGACCACGATGCCAAGGCCGCATATTTCTTCTACGGCGGCGAAACTAAAGCCGAATCGTGCATGGTCAGTTCCACTGGCCTATGGAGCAACTCTGGCGGCTCAGGATGGCACTACGGCGGTTCCGCCTCTGGCGTGGCTGTCACCGGCAGCGGTGCCGACACGCGCCTTTGCGCCGTCATGCAGGACTTCGACCGTTATAACGGCACCACCTTCATCGGCGACATAGCCGTCTATAAAATCGGCAACGCCGACGGTACGCTCCGTCGATTCTGGGGCAATGACGACGACTCCCACCAACCCACGACCATGCTCGCCACTGGAGTGTCGGCATCTTTCCTCAGCGACGTTGCAGACATTTCACCGCTACGCAACCTTCGAGGCGACTCCAAAGGCGGACTATGGGTGTGCACTTCCCGCCCCGACGGCACAGAAAATCGTGACAACATCGACTGCCCGATTTTGATGTACTTCACCGCCGCACAGCTTGCACAACCACGAACCGATTACCTCGGCCCGCGCGACGCAGCGTTTAACTGCGCACGCGACATGACCATTGGCCAATACCCCGCCAACGGACGGCCAGGCGGATGCCTCGGAGCCGGCTTCGCCGTCAGCCCCGACAATTCCATTCTCGCCATCGTGAACGGAGCGGGCTACATCCTTCTCTACGATATCACTTGGAACGGCGACACCCCGTCGCTCCAACTCCGCCAAAACACGGGCGGAAAGTCGCAACGTTGGCTCTGTGACGACCTCACCGACGACGGCAAAATCCTGCAAATGGACTTCGACTGGGGAAACAACCTCTATGCCGGTGGAAAAAAACTCGCCGTTTATTCCGTCATTGACAACACCGCCAACACCCACACCACGCCAGCCAAAAAGTCGCAGACAATCCATGTCAACCCGAACACCGGCATCGACCGCATCGACGCCTCACCAACGCCCATGGCCGTGAAATTCTTTAATTTGCAGGGCTTTGAAATCGACCGCCCGAACGGCAACGAGGCCTACATACGG
>CADBML010000107.1 GCA_902795825.1 uncultured Bacteroidales bacterium | reverse complement strand
GCAACAATGATGAACTCTTTCGTAAATTCAGGATTATATTCGAATCTGCTTGACGGTCACTCGGTCGCAATGCCCGCATTGCTCCCTTGTTCCCGCCAAGTATCTTATAAATATCATCTCTGAATTTCCTGAAAGGCAATTAATAGAGATCCCAAAAAATGAAACGGTCAAAATATTTTCGATTGCTCGCTATGGCGACGTTGTGCCTGACGGCTGCCGCTTGTGTGGATGACGACGATGTGGCAATTGTCAGCCACGATGTCACCATCATCGACAATTTTCCCGATGTGATTCCCGCCGAAGCGGAAATCACAGAAGGCAAAGCGTCATTCTTCGAAATCAACACCGGCACAACATTCGACGTTGACCTCGCCGGCGGTGCCCCCATTCACCTTCCGACAGGACTATACAACATCGACGCCCGCGCCACAGTGACGTATCCTTTCGACGATCTCTCGGTCGAAAAGCATCTGCGTGCTGCCCTCTCGTCGGTCACCGTCAACGCGCCAACCACCGTTGCGCTCGACTGGTTTCTGACTTCGGAAGGGTCAACGCTGATTTTCTCCGAAATGTATCACACCGGTTCGCTCAACGCTGCCGGCACTGGTGGCCTTTTCGACCATTTCTTCCGCATTTACAACAACACCGACGAGGTGCTTTACGCCGACGGGTTGGGCATCGCCGAATCATCGTTCACCAACACTAAAGCCAATGCTTTCGAGATTCTGACCCCCGCCAACGACCGCAACGTCAACTTCACCGCCCAGGCGATTTGGGTTATTCCCGGCAGCGGCACCGATGTTCCCATCAAGCCCGGCGAGTCGATTCTCATCGTGGATCAGGCAATCGACTGGAGTGCGCAGGTGGAAGGCGCTCTCGACCTAAGCCACGCCGATTTTGAATGGTGGGACGACAACCCCCGCGACACCGATAACCCTGACGTGCCTAATCTCGAAAAATGGTACAGCTATTCCCTCACGATTTGGTTGACTAACAATCAGTGTACGAAGTCGTATGCCCTCGTCCGTTTCCCCGAAGGAATGACCTCCGAGCAGTATCTCGCCAATTATCGCGGTTCGTTCGATTACATCTCCGCAATAGGAACATATATGACGAACGAAAAATCGTACTTGATTCCGAATGAGTGGATTATCGATGGAGTGAACCTGTCGAATAAAGAGGCGTGGAGCTACGGAGCATTGTCGCCGCAAATTGACATTTCTTACTCGTCGATTTCCGACATCGACAAAGACCCCAACCGCTTCGGATGGAAATTTGTCAGGCGTGTGGCATCAACAGCAGCCGATGGCCGCCGTATTTTCCTCGACACAAATGATTCAGCCACAGACTTCATCCTTAAAAGAGCAAAAGAATGATGAATAAACTTAACGTCTTGACAATATTGGCTATGACTGCCGCGCTGGCCGCTTCGGCTCAAGTGGATATTCATATGAATCCCGCCACATATAGCGCTGTGGAGGAAACGCAATTCACTTCAGTGTCGGTGGGCTTTTCGCATAAAATGGCCGACGAGGCTGAAAAAATGGAACTCGGCCGCGGACACAACCTTGCCGACATCACCGTCAGAACCGTTAGGAACTTGAAAGGCGGGGGCGTGGCTTGGGGCGGCGCGTCGTTCACCACCGGCCGCTTGCGCGACATCCGCTTCAATTCCGCCGCTGACTACCTTCGCGTGGAGCCTTACGTTGTCGGCGACTCCGTTGGCGGCAGCCGCTCGATGCAGCAGTACACTTTTAGCGGCGGTTACTCACACCGTATCGGAAGCCGCACCACATGGGGAGCCGAAATGGACTACCGCGCCGACATTGAATACAGAAACCGCGACCCGAGAGTGAAAAACGTCGTTTCGGACTTCTGCCTGAAAGCCGGACTGACGCAAGGCGTAAGCGCGGACTACAAAGTGGGTGCGAACGTGGGCCTGTTGATCTATAACCAAGAGAGCGATATCGACTTCTACAATCCGATGAACGACATATTCGAGCATGTCAACACCGGCGCGGGAACCACCTACGCCCGCTTTTACGGCTCGACATCGCAGTCGGCCTACAAAGGGCTCGGTTTCACTTCGGGGCTGCAGTTTTTCCCCATCAAAGCTCCGCGGCCTTTCGACATCGCCGCTTCGGTGCGCTTTGATTTTACCGACATGGACTTTATTCTGCGCGACTATAACGACCTGACGCTTTCGAATGCCGACGACTATCGTTTGGTTTCCGACTTGTCGGCCAAAATAGAGGCTGGAATCGTCACTTTCCGCCCAGCTGCGCAGTTTGGTTGGACCCGCCGCATCGCTACTGAGAATATTTTCGGCACCGCCTCGGGCAACAGTTACCCGCTTCTCGGTAGCAGACAATTCTTCATGACTGAGCGATCGTCGTTCGCCGCCGCGCTGCCAGTTGTGTTTTCGGCTGGCGAAAGCCTGCGCTTCACCCTTGCCCCGACTGTGGCACGCGCCGTTGTTCATGGTCATTACCGCCTTCCCGAACGCGACTTCAAGGTGGCACATCTAACTTCAGGAGCCTCGCTTGCCATCGACAAATATTTCGGCAAGAGCCGGCTTCAGCTGAAAGGCGGAGCCACTTACACCGATGCCGACATACTCAATCGTCATTTTGTCGGTCTTGATGTCAGAAAGGGCCCGCACTATGCCATTGACCACAATTTCCGCATGCTTTCGTCGGACCGTCTCAACATCAACGCCGGTCTCAACGCCGACATCCCTGTGGCAAAAAAGGCACAGTTCATCTTCGTCGGTGTTGACTATTCACATAAAAAAGTCCACAACCACGGCAACATCAACGAGGTGGCTGCCCGAGTGGGTTATAGATTCTGAAATCACATCATCATTAAATAACAATCACAATGACTACAAACGACCCCCCGGTAATATCGGTCAAAAACCTCACCCAGCGTTACGGCAAAGGGCGCGTCATCTACGAGAATTTGTCGTTTGACGTGCCACAGGGCCGCATTCTTGGACTGCTGGGAAAAAACGGAACGGGGAAAACCACTACCATCAACATCCTGATGGGTTACCTTCGCCCACAGAGCGGCACTTGCCGGATTTTCGGCGAGGACATAACGCGAATGTCGCCCGCCGCGCGGGCAAGGATAGCCCTTCTTCTCGAAGGCCATGTGCAATACTCGTTCATGACAATATCCCAAATCGAGAAATTTTACTCGCGCTTTTATCAGAAGTGGAACCGCGACGCCTATTATGGGCTGATGAAAAAATTGCGTGTTTCCGACAGGCAGAGAATTTCGACCATGTCGTGCGGGCAGCGTTCGCAAGTGGCTCTCGGACTCATCCTTGCTCAAAATGCCGACTTGCTCGTTCTCGACGACTTTTCGTTGGGTCTTGACCCTGGCTATCGCCGACTTTTCGTGGACTACCTGCGTGAGTTTGCCCGTGCTGAGGATAAAACTGTGTTCATGACTTCCCACATCATTCAGGACATGGAACGTCTTATCGACGACTGCATCATCCTCGACTACGGCAAAATCCTTGCCCAGATGCCTGTCGAGAAATTGATGCGGACATTCACGAAGTATGTCTATCTGTCGCCTGAAGATGCTCCGCTTCCTGCCGACGAGGCAATTGTTAATCCGGCGCGTGTACGCAAGTCGTGCGAGGTATATTCCTTTCTCGATGCCGACAAAGTCCGCGACATTCTTTCGGCTCAAAAAATCCCGTTTGAGGATTTCCACACTGAAAAGATGAGTCTGGAAGACGTTTTTATCGGAATGACAGGTAAATATTAATAACAAAAAGAGATAAAATAATGACTCGCGCAATATTTATAAAAGAATGGTTAAAAACCAGGCGATGCTTTATCATCTGCTTGGCTTTGGCTCTCTGCTTTGCAGCCTATCTGATTCTGTCGATGAACAGGGTGGCGGTCAACAAGGGCGTTGACCATATTTGGCTCATCATGCTGATGAAGGACAATATGTTCGTCGAGGCGATGAAATATTTGCCCGTCGTGATTGCCGTGGCATTGGCGATAGCGCAGATGGCTCCCGAGATGTCGCAAAAGCGTCTGAAACTCACCCTTCATCTGCCCTATCCTCAAACACGGCTTGTGGCTTTGATGCTTCTTACGGGCGTGGTGGAATTGCTTGTGATTTATTGCATGCAACTGTCGGCCATCGCCATTTACGATTCCACATTCCTTCCCCACGAACTCACATCGCGTGTGGTGCTGACAACCCTGCCGTGGTATGTGGCCGGTCTGACGGCTTATTTCGTCGTTTCGGCGATTTGCCTCGAATGCTCCACGAAGCGTAGGGTAGTCCTTGGGCTTTTGGGTGTGTGCGCCCTCTATCCGTTCTTCGTTCAGCCCGCTCCGGAGGCTTACAACTGCTTCCTGCCGTGGCTTGTGATTTTCGGTTTTGCCACTTCTTTGCTTTCGTTCTGTTCTATTTATCGCTTTAAGGAGGGCGTTCAAGACTGACTATGAAGAAAATATCAACCATATTTCTCTATCTTCTCGCCACTGCGGCCCTCGCGTGGGCATTGCCGTGGATGTATAATCTTTTGTTGCCCGACGGCTCGCGGGTGCCGTATATCAGTTACTCCCCTTTGTCGGGCGAGTTCATCGCCACCGACCAGGGAGAATCGTGGGTGGTGAATCCCGACGGTTCGAAAGGACGCGGCGTTGCCGTGGCGGAGCGAGACTCGCTTCTTCCGCAGCAGTACTTTGTGCAACTATCCAACACCGGACGCTTGCCCGACTCCATTCTCGGCCGAGAGGTGTCGCCTAAGATTCTTAAGAACACAAATTTCGTGTTCCGTTCTTCGCCACGCGATGTCAACAAGCGTTTTGCCGATGTGTATATGATTATGGAATCACGTCCGGCGCGAGTGGATTTCGAGGATCCGAAGGAGGTGTTCCGAACCACTTCCGACGGCCGACTTGAATTTATCCGCATAGCCGACTGCACCGTCAACGACGACCGTTCGGCGAGATTCTCAAAGGTGTTCGCCGACCGTGGCTTCGCCTTTCCCATGCGCGATTTTTCGGCAAATGTCACCACACGCAAGCCATTCGACGCCGGCTATCTGATGATTGACGACAACGGCAAACTCTACAATATGCTCCAGCAGGCTGGCATGCCGTTTCTGAAGGCAATACAACTGCCCGGCTCCGTCAAAGCGGATAAGGCTCTCGTCATGGAGAATCCCGATGGCCGACACATCGGTTTTGTGGTCGATACAGAGGGCACGACCTACGTGGTCGGCTCGGAGTACGACGTCAAACGCCTCGACATCGGCAAATTCGACCCTCGCCGCGACAATCTCCTGATTATGGGGTCGATTTTCAACTGGATTGTGCGCATCGCCAACGATGACCAAATCGCCTGGAAGGTGGTAGACCCCGACAATTACAGCCTCGTGGCTGAATTTGTCATGCCGCAAACACAGTCGAAAATCGAACAAATTGGAGCATATATTTTTCCGTTCACCATCGCTTACGATTCGTTAAACGACTCGTTTGCCCGCCTTCGTGTTGAGAATTTCTCGCTTTCGGCGCTGTGGTTGAATTTGGTTTTGGCTCTTGTGACGGTAGTGGTGATGCGCCGCCGTCGAAAACAACCCATTGCAGTTGTGGCCGCAGCGGCCGGAGTGCTCGTCGTCGGCGTGTTCTTGTTCATCCCATTGTTAACACTAAACTAACCCTAAATTATATCAAAATGAAAGCTATCAAATTATTTGTGCTTAGCGCACTTGTCGTGAGCCTCGCCTCGTGTGGCCAAGGCTCTAAAGATAATGGCGGCGCGGCTCCCGATGTCGCTCCGGCCGACACACTGCTCATTTCGGTCGATGACCTTCTTGCAAATCCCGATTCGCTCGTGGGCCAAACAATCACCGTGGAAGGCGTGTGCTCTCATCTCTGCAAACATGGCGGACGCAAAGCCTTTCTCGTGGGGGCCGGCGAGAACGCCACGCCTTTCCGCTGCGAAGCCTCTGAGGCCATGGGCGGCGCGTTCCCTCAGGATGTCATCAACCACAACTTGCTGGTGACGGGCACTCTGGTAGAAGACCGTATTGACGAAGAAGCTGTCAAGTCGATGGAGGAGCAGAACGCCGCTGCGGAAAAAGCCGCCGCGAAAGAGGGCAAGGCCGACGCTGTGGCCGAATCCTGCTCGACTGAGAAGAAAGCCCAAGGTCAGGGCGAGGTCAATTCGTTCGCCGACCGCATGGCTGACTATCGCGCACGCATCGCCGAGCGTCAGGCAAAAGAGGGCAAAGCTTATTTGTCGTTCTACCATCTTGATTCGCAATGCTATAAAGTGGCCGATCCGGAATGATGAAAAAAGCAATGATATGCGCGTTGGCGGCAAGCGCGATTGTCGCTCTCTCCTCTTGCAAAGAGGAAAAAGCGTCATCGACAGCCGCACCTGACGGCTTCGACGCCGCTTTCTGCGAAACCGTCCACAACACCGCCACCGCCGACATCGACACGGCAATGATTTCGCGGATGGTTGAACAGGCAAAAATCCTCAAACCGATGTTCGAACCCGGGTCAAAAGCCAATTTCGCCAGCGCCGACGACTCTGTGACCCGCCAAAATGCCTACGACAATGTGTCGGGCAAACTTTACGAACTCCTCCTTGCTGGCCGTATCGACAGGGCGTTGATTGACCAAGTGAACGGTTACGATGCCGTGCCTCTTCCTGAAAACGACACTGAAAAATGACTACAACTATGAACAAGAAAATTTTCGCATTGGCGATTGCCGGTTTGGTTGCCACAGGAGTGACGAGTGCTGCCCCTGCGTCGTTCGTCAACAAAACTATTCTCCACGCCTGGTCGTGGTCGTTCAACACCATCGCTCAAAATATGCGCACGATTGCCGATGCCGGCTACGACTTCGTGCAGACAAGTCCTGCCAACACTTGCTTCGTAGGCGAGGGCGGGGGGATGGCTCTCATGAGCAAACCCGGCGACGAAGTGATGGGCAAATGGTACTATTATTATCAGCCCACCGACTGGAAAATAGGCAACTATATGCTCGGAAGTCGCGACGATTTCAAGGCTATGTGCGATTCAGCACGCCACTACGGCGTGAAAGTGCTTGTGGATGTGCTGCCCAATCATGTGGCCATCGACCACACTGCCGTCAAGGAAAGCCTTGACAGTGCTGTGGGAGGGCATGAGAACCTATTCCACGCCAACGGGCTCACTGAAATCCGCGACTATAACGACCGCTATCAGTGCACCACAGGGCAAATGGGCGGTCTTCCCGATGTCAACACCGAGAACCCTGATTTCCAGCACTATTATCTCCAGTATGTCAACGACGTGATTTCGTGCGGTGCTTCGGGCTTCCGCTACGACACGGCAAAGCATATCGGGCTGCCCTCCGACCCGCTCGACGCAAAGTCGACCCGCAACAACTTTTGGGAAGTGGCTATGGGGCGCGAACCGGTCAAGGGTTTGTCGTTGTGTGTGCCCCGTGACAGCCTATTTATCTACGGCGAGATCCTTCAAGACAAATATGTCAAGGAGGAGGAATACGCCGGATATATGGATATGTGCGCCAGCCAATACGGTTATGTGCTCCGCAATGCGCTCAACAAGCATGATTTCTATGCCGACTCGCTCCGCGACTGGCATCATCTCGTGGCTCCCGACCATCTTGTCACATGGGTGGAATCGCACGACAATTACTGCAATGCCCACGAATCGGCAGGAATGGACGACGCCCTTATCCGCATGGGATGGGTGTTCATCACCTCAAGGAAGGATGGTTGCCCGCTCTTCTTCAGCCGTCCGATGGGAAGCACCCGCGATAACTATTGGGGCAAAAACCGTATCGGCGAGCGGGGCAACGACGAGTTCTTCCATCCCGAGGTCGTCGCGGCCAACCATTTCCGCAAAGCGATGGCGGGTCAGCCTGAGGCTATTTCAGCGACTGCCGACGGCCGTGTCATAGAAGTGGCGCGTGGCAAGAAAGGGGCTTCGATTATCAACATTTCCACCGACAAGGTGAAAATGAAAGTCGCCACGTCGCTTCCCGACGGCACTTACCGCGACAAAGTTTATCACAAAAAATTCAAAGTGAAACGCGGCATCTTAAGCGGTAAAGTGGAGCCTCTCCACTCCTATATCCTCACCAGATAAGGTTTTTGACGATATAGAACAATACAGGGACTGCCAGAGCCGGCAAGAAGTTGACGGTGTGGCAGTCCTTGATTTTCAGTATGTCGAGTCCCGACGAGAGCAGCAACACTCCGCCGACGAGTGCCACTTCGCCAAGCATGGCCTCGGGAATGGCGAAAGCTGTGCCCGCCAATTTGGCCATGAGCCAAATCGCCCCCTGCCAGCAGAAAAGCACGGCGGCTCCCCACATGATTCCCCACCCGAACGAGGCGGCGAAGATTATCGAGGAGAAGAAGTCGAGGGTGGCATTAGTGTAGAGCATAGTGTTGTCGCCTGTGGTTGCGCTCATCACAGGACCGACAATAGATAGTGTGCCGACGCAGTAGAGCAGACAGGATGAGGTGAGCCCTTGTACGAGCCGAGTGGCATTCCGACGCTCGGCGGCGCGCTTTATTCGCCCGTCGATGTCGATCCACATGCCCACAACTACTCCCGCGGCGATGCTGACGATGAACAATACGGGATACTCACTTTTAGATAGGTTTGTAATGGACATATTCACCCCGAGCACAAGGGTGATTAGTCCCATGCCCATCATCACGCCTTCGCGCAGCCTTTCCGACAAGCGCGAGCGCACCAGCGAACCTACGGTGGCGCCGGCGATTATCATGGCCGTGTTTACGATTGTCCCGAACATTGTGAGTGCAAAATTAGCATAATGTTGAGAATGTGCCAAGCAAAAGCATGGGAAACTTGAAGGGCTGCCTCGGATTTCCGTGCTTCCGGGAATTCAGGATTTACTTGACATCTCATATTGTCTAAGGCTTTTTGATTGTCGGGCCATGATGGATTTTCAGGGTTTGCTGGGCTTCGTGGAAGTTTCAATCAGAGGGGATGTCGTGGGGCGACCTTGGAAGGTGGTGGAAAAGTATAACGAAAAATCGCAAAAATTGGGTAAAAAACTGGCAAAATGACACAAAAATTATGTTTTATAACATAAATTTGGAGCATGAACTGACGAAATGCAACAAATAACATAAAATTTAACTTATTTTAACAATTTGATAATTTTGATAATTATTCGCATAAAATTGGTTTTTATGCGAATAATTCGGTTGAAAAGGGCGAAAATTACATTAAGAAGCGAATAATTATTAGTCGCTATATTTTTTTGAATATTTTGGCATTTGCAATAATAGAATATCTGTTATAATTTTGCGTTATAAAGATAGAAACAAGAAACTTTTTCATAATAATTGTATTATCAACTCAGACAATAATAGTTTTTTAGAAATGTGCAACTAACTCGGATGGAGGTCGCCGTGATGGCAACCTCCATCCTAATTGTATGGCAGCGGTCGGAAGCCGCGGTTGTGGCGGCAGTCGCTGTTGAGGGCGGTAGGGCGGTTGTCCGTCACGTTCACTTTTTTGGGAATCGTGGGCTGTATTACGAAAAAATTGCGTAAATTTGTAGTCAGTATAACAATAACGAAAAATTATGGCAAACAAACCATTCCACTATCAAGAAATGTTCCCTCTTGGGGAAGACAAAACCGAATACGTAAATATTTCGCGCGACTATGTGAAGGTCGAGAATTGGGCGGGCCACGAAATGCTCGTGGTTGACCCGCAGGCACTCACCGTTCTCGCAAATGCCGCAACCCACGACAACGCTTTCATGCTTCGCCGTGAGCACAACGAAATGGTGGCAAAGATTCTCCACGACCCCGAAGCGTCGGAAAACGACAAATTTGTGGCTTTGACGATGCTCCGTAATGCCGAAGTGGCTGCGAAGGGGCAGTTGCCTTTCTGCCAGGACACCGGCACGGCAATCTGTGTGGCTCACAAAGGTCAGAACGTCTATACGGGCTGCTGCGACGAAGAGCGCATCTCAGAAGGTGTCTATAAGACCTATACGGAAGAAAATCTCCGCTATAGCCAGAACGCGCCTCTTAATATGTATGATGAGGTGAACACCGGCTGCAACCTGCCGGCGCAAATTGAAATCCACGCTTGCGAAGGCGACGAATACGAATTCCTGTTCGTGGCAAAGGGCGGCGGCTCGGCAAACAAGACCTATCTCTATCAGGAGACGAAGGCTCTCATCAACCCGAAAACGCTCATCCCGTTCCTTGTGGAGAAGATGAAAACCCTCGGTACGGCAGCCTGCCCGCCTTACCACATCGCATTCGTCATCGGCGGCACGTCGGCAGAGTTGAACCTCGCCACAGTGAAGAAGGCGTCGGTGAAATACTACGATAATCTTCCCACGACCGGCAACGAATACGGCCGCGCGTTCCGCGACGTCGAACTTGAGAAACAGCTTCTCGAAGAGACCCGCCGCATTGGATTGGGCGCACAGTTCGGCGGCAAATACTTCGCCCACGACATCCGTGTGATCCGTCTGCCGCGACATGGTGCTTCCTGCCCTGTGGGGTTGGGTGTGAGTTGCTCGGCCGACCGCAATATCAAGGCGAAAATCAACCGTGAAGGCCTTTGGATTGAGCGCCTCGACAACAACCCGGGCGAACTCATTCCCGAAGAAATGCGCAACGCCGGCGAAGGCAATGCCGTTGAAATCGACCTGAACCGTCCGATGAAGGATGTCCTCGCCGAGTTGACGAAATATCCCGTTTCGACTCGTCTGTCGCTCCGTGGCACTATCATCGTAGGCCGCGACATTGCCCACGCAAAGATTAAAGAACGCCTTGACTCAGGCGAACCGATGCCGCAATATCTTAAGGAACACCCCATCTACTATGCGGGTCCGGCAAAGACCCCCGCGGGAATGCCCTCAGGCTCGTTCGGTCCGACAACGGCAGGACGTATGGACCCCTATGTCGACCAGTTCCAGGAGGCCGGCGGCAGCATGATTATGATTGCCAAGGGCAACCGTTCGCAGCAAGTTACCGACGCATGCCGCAAGCATGGCGGTTTCTACCTCGGTTCGATTGGTGGTCCGGCAGCCGTTTTGGCAGCAAACTCCATCAAGAAAATCGAATGTCTCGAATATCCCGAACTCGGAATGGAAGCCATTTGGAAAATAGAGGTGGAGAACTTTCCGGCGTTCATCCTTGTCGATGACAAGGGCAACGACTTCTTCGCCCAAATTCGTGAGCGTTGCAACGGCTGCGCCTTGAAAAAATAATCGACAATTCATAATAGGGGCTTTCTATAAATTCCCCGTTCAAAATGATTTCAAAACAAACAGTAACGACAATGAACTCTTTCGTAAATTCAGGATTATAT
>CADBML010000106.1 GCA_902795825.1 uncultured Bacteroidales bacterium | reverse complement strand
TCGGCAAGCTCGACAAGCGTGCGGCCAAAAACGTCCTGGAACTTCAACGGACCGGCCTCGGCGGCTCCGGCGGCTTTGACTTTGCCTGTCTTGGCGTCGAATTTTCCGGGAGCGTGCCAAGTGGTAGGGTCGGCCTCTGCGGGCGCATAACCTTTGCCCTTGACGGTGCGCAGGTGAAGTATGCGCGGGCCTTCCATATCTTTTATGTCGGTCAGTACTCTGACAATGCGTTTGATGTCGTGTCCGTCGAACGGCCCGAAATATCTCACGTTCAAGCCCTCAAATATATTCTGCTGATGCGCGAGAAGCGACTTGAGCGAATTGTTAAGCCGAAGAATCGTCCCGCGGCGTTTTTCCGAAATCAGATGCATCTTTTTCAACAGCCGATAAGTGCGGTAGCGGAATGTGTTATAACTGCGTGATGCTGTGAGATGCGCCAAATACGACCCCAACGAACCGACACTTCGGTCGATCGACATATCGTTGTCGTTCAAAATGATCAGCAGATTGTTGCGGGTGTTGGCGGCATTGTTGATGCCTTCGAAAGCAAGTCCGCCTGAAATTGAGGCGTCGCCGATCACGGCAACGACGTTTCGGCGGGGCGTCTCATTCTTCAACAGCGACGACACAGCCATCCCGAGCGCGGCGGAAATGGAATTTGATGCATGACCGGCAGTGAAAGTGTCGTACTCGCTTTCATCGGGATTGGGAAATCCAGATATCCCGCCCAGCTGACGCAATGTCGAGAATTTGTCGCGCCGGCCTGTAAGCACCTTATGCGCGTAAGCCTGGTGGCCCACATCCCACACGATGCGGTCGTAGGGCGTATTAAATACGTAATGCAAGGCTACGGTCAATTCCACTGCTCCCATCGACGAAGCGAAATGGCCGGGATGCTCCGACAGTTCTTTAACGAGGAACTCCCTGACACCGTCACACAACACGGGCAACTCATCGACCGAAAGCCGTCGCAAATCCTCTGGCGTCGTTATCGAATTAAGCAATTCCGACGGATTTTTTTCACTTTTTTCCTTCTTTGCCATATTTCTTGAATAGCGGAACGAAAATAACTATGCCCGAAGCGACAATCACAAACAGATTCCACGCCGTCAGCCCGCCGCGCACCACCAGCAGCACACACAACGCGCACCACAACAAGGCCACGAATGCCAGCCTGACAATATTTGAGCCACTTATCTTCATTTTTTCGCTAATATCCTACAAATTTAACGAAAAATTTGGACATTTGATGCGAATCTGGGGCGAAAAATCGCTATGGATTTTTCACCCCAGTTTCCTCTCGACTATCACACAGGCTCCCAACAGGCTAAACAGCCTGCTCCGCAACGGTTAAGAACGCAAATAAAAGTGACAATATTATACGGTCGGCGATGACCCGCTCCGATTGCGCACTATTCGTTTTCGGCAGCCGTTTGCCGCTTCTCCAAGCCTTTCAACACAACGATACTCAACTCGTAAAGCCCATAAAGCGGGAATGTAACAAGAACAAGCGTAAATATGTCGGGAGGGGTGATTATGGCTGCCAAAATCATGATGATGACCAAAGCATACTTGCGATAACGACGAAGGAGCGCCGCATCGATGAATCCCATTTTCCCAAGAATAAACGCAAACAACGGCAACTGGAAAACAATGCCCATTACGAACGACAATGTGGTGAATGTAGTGATATAAGAATCGAGTGTAATCGTGTTGGATATCGAAGGGTCAACCTGATATGTGGCCAAGAAACGGAATGAGATTGGGAACAAGATGAAATAACTCATCAACAGCCCCAAAATGAACATCACATAAATGACCGCCGTAACCAAATACGAATACTTCTTTTCACTTTCGTAGAGCGCCGGCGATATAAAGCGGAATAGTTCGAACACTATGTAGGGCGACGCGAGTAACAAACCGAGATAGAACGATGTGGACACATGAGTCATAAATTGTGCCGACAGCTCGGTGTTAATCAGCGGAATATTGTATTCATCGAAATGGAATTGCCACCCCATTCCGTTCAATAGCGACTCTATCCAACGGAACGTGACAAAGCCACAATGCCGAGGTGCCAAAAGGATTGAAAACGTCTCCTCCTTAAAGCAGAAAACGACAACGGCCAGTGCGCCGACAACAAAAAGGATGCGGAAGAGCATCTTGCGCAGCACTTCAAGATGCCCTCCGAATGTCATCATTCCCGACGACGAATCGTCATTTGAGCTCATCGTCGGGTGTGGCTGTTTCCGCCTCCTTATGTCTCGTTTCCTCGTCGGCTCGACGGCGCATTTCCTCATCGGCTCGACGGCGCACCTCATCATCCACGCGACGTTGAACTTCCTCGTCGGCCCGACGGCGCACTTCTTCATCTACGCGACGTTTGACTTCCTCGTCGCTGGGTTCGGCCATTCCTTCCTTAAAACTCTTCACGCCTTTTCCGGCGCCACGCATTAGTTCGGGAAGCTTTTTGCCTCCAAAAATAAGTAGAACCACAAGGCATATCAGGCCTATTTCCAAGCCGCCTATCGCACAAATAATCATAATTTAATTTGTTATTAAGTAAATTTTACAATCGTTGAAATCAATTTCCCAGTGGCCTTCGGGAGCACTCTCCCACCCGTATTTGGCCGACTTATCGTTCCACCAGCCCTGAAAACGGGTGGCAGTGTCGCCCATGTCAGCAACAAGACGCTCGTAAAGCTCATCGTTGTCGGGTGTGAGTATTTTGGCCAGTTCGGTCAACCCGTTGCGGCGTTCGAACAGACGCTGTATTTCGTCACGCTCTTCAGCGCTGACATATCCCACTTCTTTTTTCATATATCATTGTTGTTTAATAAGTTACCTGTCAATTCTAACATTTTCGAATGGGTCAATATAATCTATCTCGGGAATTTCCATTCCGGGGAGGAATTCCCCCACTTCACGGATTGCCTCGAGCAGTCGGCGCGATGCGTTGCGCTCAATATGGGCCGTCGCGCATTGTTCATGCGAAGGCGTGTTCACTTCCAATGTCGTGCGGCGGTTGAGCCAAACACAGCGATGGCAGTGGAATGCGTCGCACACTCGGCAGATTGGGGCATAGCCAAGCTTGTAAAGTTGCGGATTTTTCAGCGACGGGCCGTTGTCAATGTCGCCTACACTATCCGACTCATCATCGAAGTAGAATGCCGGACACACATAAAACCGTCCGTTCGGGGCAAGTGTCAGGCTCTCGCTCCCCGCTCCGCAGTTGTTCATTTCCTTAAGCATAATGCGGTCGGTGAGGAGATTGAACTGGACAGGATGATTGCCCACATACTCATTCTTTACCGCGACAGCGAGTTCGGTCAGCGCAGCCTCGTAAGTGGTGAAATCGTCGTCGGCAAACGAAGCTATGTCGGTGATCACGACATTCAAGCGGCTTACTTTTGGCAGAATAGCGTTCAACATGGCGTATTCGGCGAAAAACGCTTTTTTACCGGTGCGGACCACAATCGACATATCTTCCGACAGACTGTCGGCGTCAACCGAAGCGATGCCGTCGAACACGACGATGTCGGCTTTTCCCGCGTCGGCCGCCGTTGCCTGCATTATCTTGACATGGTCGATAGTTTCGATTGCATCGGCATATTCTGCCGGCAATGGATATTCGGGATAAAGAAACTGCACGTTCACATTCTCAATCATCGACCAGCGGATTGCCTTCCGCAGCGTGTCGAGCGGCATCAAACAAGGCTCACGACGGTTCACGGCATAGTGACAAAACGACGTGGATGTGCTATCGAGCTGGATTATCAAATATTTCAACATGGCGGTCAGCAGATTTCAGGTTTGACATTTCGTTTGTTTTGCTCAAATTCCTCACGGCTGCCATCCTTCTCCAATTTGCGGAAAAGGCGATTCCAATAGTAGTTGTTGGCACGCACGCGAGCCTTGTGCATCAAGCAGATAGCCGTCGAGCGTTGATACACCGTCGGAGTTTCGGCGGCATCGTAGTTTTCGCCCTGACACCAAGCGCAGCCACTCGCCACTTCGCAGTCGACACATTCTTGCGGCGACTGTGTCGTGCGGTCGAGCGTGAGGAATGGGCGGAGACGGTTTTTGTTGATTCCGTCGCGAACGTTGCCGATGATAATCGGGCGTTTTTCACGGAGCGAATATGCGGCGAAACGTGTGCAGGGATAGAAATTGCCTGCCGCGTCGATCGAGAGCATACGCCCCGCGCCACACCAGTTGTTGTTTTCCTTAACGGGGTCGAGCGGTTTGCCTATCCTCTCGCTGAAGAATGAGCAGGAATAGTCCTTGTAGTAATCGCCGTCGATAATATCGTCGGCGAGGAGCATCAGTTGCTCCTCGAAGCGGCGGTCGTCGCCCTCCTGCCAGACATCCTCAAACACCACGTTGATGTTCACCTCGTGGATGCCAAGCGAATAAAGATGGAGAACGCTTTCGCGGATATAGGGTATGTCGGCGCTGCTGATTGTCACTTTCGTGCCCCCACCCGGAAATTGGCTGAGCCACAGGGGGATGTTACGGACAACATCGTTGTAGCTGCCCCGCTCGGGTCCGTCGCCTTTCCAAATGCGGTTAAGGTCGTGCTTTCGCTGAGTGCCGTCGATGGTGATTCCTATCGACAAATGCGACGCGTTTTTTTCGATAAAACGCTGCACCTTCTGTGTGTCGTAGTTTATGCCGTTGGTCGAGAAACTGAAGCGGTAGGAATCGAACCAATGGTGCTGACGACGGAAAAGTTCGGTCTTTATGTAATCGCAAATGCGCTCGATTAGGTCGATTTCCAAAAACGGCTCGCCGCCGATGAAGTCGAACACTACCGACCTCTCGGGGAAATCATTCTCGTGGTCGAAGATATAGTCGATGGCCTGCTTCGCCACTTCCCACGACATTCGCTCTTCTTCGTTTTTCCCCACGAGATAGCAATATTTGCACGCAAGCTGGCAGTCCTTCGTGACGATGAACGTGATGTTCTTGGCCACGCCGCCCTCCCACTGCTGTGCGTCCTCTTTTATTTTAAGTTTTTCTTCGTTCATTTCTAATATACAGTTATCGGATTTGCACGCCGCCACATGAGCGTCGGCATCGTTTCAGGGAATTTCGGTTAAATTCCCACAATAAAATCAACAATCCCGGAGCCTGAAGCGTCGTCGGAGCACGAGGCGCGCCAGGTCCGAGAATCGTGATTTCTGAAGATATAGCGGCCAGTCCGACTAATACCTGTCGGAGCCGCCACGGCAACTTCCATAGCAATTGCCTATGCAGTGGCCGTCGCAACTTTGCTGACATCCGCCTTTGCATGAGCCGTCGCAACAACGGTCGCAACCCGAGCGGCATGAGCCTCGGCAATCACCATAGCAACTGCCCGAGCAACTGCCCGAGCATCCGTAGTCACAGCCCATCTCAGCCGAAGCCTCATGAGCATGGCTCACAAACGGCATCTGGCTAAGGGCTATCGCACCCACTACAGGCAGAGCCTTTTGTGCAGTGCGTTTGAAAAATTCGCGGCGCGATTGTAAATCCTTGTTGTCCATGATTCTTTTTCGTTTTTTAGTCTTGCCTAATGGTTAGTTAATAACTGCCACGAGCACAGTCGCCGGAACAACTTCCGGCGCAACAGCTGTCGCAACTGCCGTGGCACGTGCTGCGGCATCCGTTGTAGCAGTCTCCGTCGCATGAACTATCACAATTCGTCGAGCATGAACCTCGACAATCACCAGTGCAACTGCCGGAGCATCCTGAACAGCCCATTTCCGCATTTGCCTCATGGGCACGACTCACCATGGGAATCTGGCTCATGGCGATAACGCCGACAACGGGAAGAACTGCCTGTCCGGCACGCTTGAAAAAGTCGCGGCGCGATTGCAAATCCTTTTTGTCCATAACAATTTAATTTTTAGTTAATTGTCGTTTTATGCGACAAAGTAAAGAAATTATTTCCAACTTTGCAACTTTTTGACACAAAAAAGAATAATTAGTTCAACGAGTGTCCGGTGTAAGGGCACAGGGAAGTAAAATAAAATCCTCCCCTAGCAGGGGAGGTGCCCGACAGGGCGGAGGGGTAGAGAAACAAACGCACTACCCCTCAGCCACTTGCCCTTCAGGCAGCGTGCCAGCAATTTCTCCTCTTCAAGGGGAAGTGGCGGCATCGCCGACAGAGGAGTCGCTAGGAAAGCATTTTCAATCGCTCACAATCACACAACGTCTTCAACCGTTTTTCACGTCTTTAACGCACTTTTGATTTGGGTTAAGCTTATACCGATTTCACGTTAGTTCAATCAATCTGAATAATCAATCCTCAACCGATTAATCTACAATCAGCATACTGCATCTCCCTCAAATCTACTTGCACAATAATGCGCCAACAATTACGACACACCATTGTGAAGTTCAGACGATACAGGCGCAATCAACCTAAACCACAAAACGATTCACGACACCAGCCGTTTATCTTCAGAAACCACGATGTCAAAGAGCTAATTGAATTACGAGACAGACTGATTATGAGCTGGCTCCTCTACAGCTGCTTGAGCATCCGCCACTGCATCCGCCGCTGCATCCGCTGCAGCCTCCTCTACAGCCGCCACTGCATCCGCCACTGCAATAGCCGCTGCAGCCACCAGAACAACCGTAGTTGCAATCCATTTGACTGTACGACTCACGGGTTACCGCATTACTGATAATTGGCATATTAACCATTGTGATTGCTCCGATGACCGGGAGCGCCTTCTTTGCCGCATTCTTGAAAAACTGACGGCGTGATTGAATTTTTTTGTCCATAATATTTTCTTTTAAAATGATGTACTTTATTCGTGGTTATCCAGCAATCCCTTGTAACAAAAGTGTTAAGACTTTTTGCAATACTGATTTGCAGGATAAGAATGTAATTAATTTAAATTAGCGACTTGAGCCATAGCAGCCCCCATTACATGTAGAGATACAATACCCTTTACAAGAACCCGTACAACTATCGCAGCCTCCTCTACAGCCGCCCGAACAGCTTGACTGGCAACCACCGGTACAACCTCTATAGCAACCACTTGAGCAGCCACCAGAACAGCTATTTATACTACACCCCATAGCTACATTTGATTCTTGGGCATTTGATAAAAAAGGCATTTGACTCAATGCCAATGCGCCGAGGATTGGAAGCGCACTCCTTGCCGCACTCTTGAAGAACTGGCGGCGTGATTGAATTTCTTTTTTTTTCATAACTAAAAATTTTTAATGTTTTTTTTGCGGGCTCAATTATTTTTCTCCCACAAAGATGATGAGCCCATTTATCATCTTCATAGGATCTTATATTAGTATGATTCTATACCAAATAAATTTTTCAAATTATTCTTAGCTTCTTGACAATCTAAACGAGCAGACTCTATAAATAGCCTTTTGGCCATATCTAAATCTTTTTTCACACCGTTACCTTCGTAATAACATAAACCCAAATTGGATAGTGCAATATCACTACCTCCATCTATAGCCTTTTTATACCAAAAAACGGCCTGTGTATAGTCCTTAGAAACTCCATATCCACGTTCATAACAGAGGCCTAAATTGTTTTGAGCATTGGCAAGACCTTGTTCTGCTGCTTTGCGATACCAATAAACAGCCTGCTTAAGGTCTTGTTGCACGCCTCTTATTCCATCATAATAAAAGACTCCTAAATAAAATTGTGCACCAGCTTCCCCCTGCTCCGCTGCTTTATGAAACCAAAAAACGGCTTGCGAATAGTCTGTTTGGACTCCCTCTCCTGCTTGAAAACAGCGGCCTAAACTATATTGTGCAAATTTGCATCCTTGCTCCGCCGATTTGTGATACCAATAGACAGCTTGTTCATAGTCTTTTGGGACTCCATCTCCAAAATAAAAACAATCACCTAAATGAAATTGTGCAACAGCTTCCCCCTGCTCCGCTGCTTTTCGATACCAATAAACAGCCTGCTTATAATCTTTCTCAACTCCTTTTCCAGCAGAATACTTTGTGCCCAAAAAATTCTGAGCAAGGTCATAACCTTGTTCCGCAGCTTTTCGATACCAATAAACAGCTTGCCTATAATCTTTATAAACGCCTTTCCCTGTGTCATAGAAATAACCCAATTCACATTGTGCAAAAGAATCCCCTTTTTCAGCCGCTTCCTTGAACAGAACAATTGCTTTTGCCGTGTCAATCGGCACTCCATTATTTCCTCTCAAATAATCTAATGCTTTCCCACAAATGAGTTCTGCCTCCTTTTTATTGTCTTTGCCTTTACCTTTTGTCTTTTGTTGTGCTATTGTTATGGCAGGGACAAAGAAGTACACCAGAAATGCTATCCACAAAATCTTTCTCATAACTCGCAATTATTTATTTTTCAACTATTTTTATTCGATCAAATTAAAAGAATCTATATGCCAAGCCAACTTCAAAAATAAAGTTGAATTTAAAATCATCGCATTTTATTCTACCTCCGCTCGCTCCTATGCCAGCGAAAGCTCCGAAATGTCCATCAGCTCCAAAATACCAAGTTCCCTCAAGCCACATATTCAACGCGCCATTATCCACTAACGGGGTTTCTGAATAATCCATCAAAAAAGCGAACTCGCCAGTAGTTGTTTCACCATTTAAGTCTCCTCCATAATAGCCTAAACCTACGTGCCAAGCGAGTGTTTTTGCATCGGGTCCTATATAATCGTCGTTATTCGGAGTAAAAAGCCAATCACGACCTATGCCGCCGTATAGCACCACACCTGTTTGACCGCCTAAACAAGCTTTTGCGCGTAGAAATTCACCGTGAACCCGAGACAATCCTGCTTGAAATGTAATGTTAGAATAAGCCGGGTCATATCGCTTCGCCCCCTCTCTAACAGACCTGTCAAGTTTATCCCAAGAACCAGAACCGCCCGAGCCGTTATTATTGTTATGATTATTATCATTCCCTTGTCCTCCGGTTTCTTCGGGGTATAAATATTCAAACACATATTCCCTTACAACTGGTTTATTCTTGTCAGTCGAGTAACCATCATTTGCCAATACTGGACTTATTATTTTTCGTCCATGACAGTCATAAGCTTCCACATAGGACAAGGCTCCATCATGTCTCTCATAATCACTATACATTACGAAAGAGCCCCTACTATGTTTAACGGTAATCGGAAGGCATATGTCGCCCTTCACATAAAAATAGTTGATATACTGCCGTTCATCCTGCGCCCACAACCTATTGCATGGTTGGGATAACACCATTGCCAGTACGATTAAAAATTTTATAAAACGCATAACTCTATTTTTTTAATTCTTATTTACTTTTTCATGCACACTAAGTTTTTCTTCTAGTTAACTAAAAACAACAATATCAATCTCTTATACATATTGTTTTGAACTTCCTGCACAAGAATTAGAACAACTGCCACTGCATGACTTTTGACAACCGCCTTGACAGGTTTTTTCACAATTGCCCATGCAATCACCACGGCAATTTCCTTGGCAATCGCCTTCACATGTTCCAGAACAATTATCAGCGCATGCGCTATGGCAATCGTCACGACAAGCCGCTTCGCAATATCTGTTACAATTTCTTTGACACGACGCATGGCAACCGTCATTACACTCCATAGGTGAGCGGTCTTTTGCAATTGCTATGTTGGGAATTTCAGATATGGCAATTGCGCCAATAATAGGCAACATTCCTTCTGCCGCCTTTTTAAAGAATTCCCTTCTTGTATGTACTTCTTTGTTGTTCATAATGCTTTATGCGTTAGGTATTGTGAACACCTATAAGAAATAGATGCCAACAATTAAAGATTATTTCCAATAATTAGTAGCTGTGCCTTTGCAAGTGTTATTACAGTGACCAGAACAAGTGCCCTTGCAATTTGTGTTACAACTATGTGAGCATCCTTCTTCACATAATGTCCTGCATCCTCCACTACATCCGGTATTGCATCCCATTTCAGTTTTTGCCTCATGAGCTTTGCTAAAAAATGGCAACTGAGTTGCTGCAACAGCACCGATTACAGGAAGTGCTGCCTTTGCCGCATTGCGGAAGAATTGCCGACGCGACTGCAATTCATGGTTCTTTTCGTTCTTTTTCATTTTCACAAAAAGTCCGCTATAATTCCCCTGATTCGCGGTTTAATGGTGTATAAAAGAAAAGCGCGGGAACTGTACTTGACCCGTTCCGCACTCTGAGGCCCTGAGATTGCCCTATTCCACGAGAACGAGCAACACAGAAACCCACGCCGATACATATCGCTTACCCACCACCTACGGCGCAAATGCTCACGCACCACAGCCGGCTAGGATATAGCATCCGTACCCGTGAGGTCATCTACTGTTGCGCTGTCCAAACGTGGAATCTTGAAATTTCTCAGGTTTCAGAGCACTTTGAACGAAGCGTCGAGTAAACGCCTTTCTTATTTTCCACCTTTCCGACCAATCCTCTCCAGAACCTACGGAAAGATTTCTTTCGCAAATTTAGTCAACATTTTTTTATTTACAAAATTTTTCCAAAAAATATTCAGCGTAAACGCTTGAAAAATCGAAAAGAAAAATCGAAAAAAAAGATCACTTACATAAACCTGTGGAATAGACAAAAACAATAAAAACACTTGGAAGTGCTGCTGGCTCTATGAGCCCATTCTGAGCCATTCGCTCAAGTTCTGTTTATGCGGGCATAACAGCCCTTGCCCGAATGTCGCAGAACAGCCCTTGGCTGACAGCACTCCCAAGCAAAAACAAAAAAAATGCCGCGACATCAGAACATATTCATATTCCCTGTTCCCCTGTCCCCTATCCAAATTATTACGTTTACACTGGTCATGAACTGGAGCGAAGTTGTATAATATCCCTATCTGAGATTACCATAAATTGCCTTTATTGTTTCATATAACATAAGCCGTTTTTTTATGTTTATGTTTTTGCTTTTACTGATTTCAACGCATGAAATGCGTCGGTTGGTGTTGGTGGCGTATGTCCGTAAACAAGTTTACGTCATTTGCCACCAACACCAACCGATTGTCTTGAAAAGAGAAAATCAGTAAAAGTGTTTTCATTGTTTTTGTGAAAATGAAAATACGGCATTTTACCGGTGTCCCGAAAAAAAAAGCGGCCGCCAGATGGCAGCCGCTTTTTTAATTTTGGAAAAATCAGGGGATTTCTATAAATTGCCTTTCAGGAAATTCAGAGAGAATATTTTGAAGATAGTTGGCGGGAACGAGGGAGCAATGCGGACATTGTGACCGAGCGACCGTCAAGTAGATTCGAATATAATCCTGAATTTACGAAAGAGTTCATTGTCGTTTCTGTTTGTTTTGAAATCATTTGAACGTGGAATTTATAGAAAGCCCATTCAATTATTTCAGCTTGAAGTTGACGGGGAGGTTGTACCACACAGCCACCGACTGACCGTTCATCTTGGCGGGGATGAAGTCGGGGAGCATCTTAACGACGCGGACGGCTTCTTTGTCAAGATCCGGGTCTTTGCCGCGGGCGACGGAAACGTTCGACACCTTGCCGTGTTTGTCAACTTTGAAGCGGACAGTCACGCGGCCTTGCACGCCGTTTTCGATAGCCATGGCGGGGTAGTTGAGGTGGCTTTGGATGAACGAGTAGAGAGCGGCGTCGCCACCGGGGAATTGGGGCATCTGCTCAACGTCGGCAGTGGTGTAAACCTTCTCCACTTTGGGTTCTTCCTTCTTTTCTTCAACCACGGCAACGTCTTTCTTCGTCTGATCGACTTTACCGATGTCGTCCGTACCTTTGTCGAAGTCAACTGTACCGCGGGCGCGGTCGTCTTCGATTTGCTTATCGCGTTCGAGCACTTCATCGTCTTTCTTGACGTTTTCGTCCTTATCGATAAGAATCTGGGTTTGCTTGACAGTGTTGAGGACTTCTTCGGGGAGCACTTCGGGTTTCTGCTCTTCGACACGCTGCTGTTCTTCCTCTTCCTCCTGGGTGTCTTCTTGGTTGACGAGCCCGATGAGTTCTTGCTCATTTTCGTCGGCGATGGAGCGCTCGGCGATAAACTGGGCAATGCTGAGGTAGGACCAAGCGAGAAGAGCGACGATGACCACACCGATAAGGGTGTAGATGAAGGCGCGCAAATGGCGGTTCTTCGAGGTTAGACGGAGCACGTAAGCGCCGAAATCCTTGTTTTTGCCGTCGAAGACAATGTCACACCATTGCTTTGAGGTAAGATCTATGTTTTTTGCCATAATAAATTACGTTTTATCAAATTAGATCCATTACTTTTTAGCGGCTTCGCGTTTATCCCAATAGGGCTTCATCATAGTCGAGTCGTCGTGAGTGATGCGGTCGATCTGATAACGGCTGATGTTATTGATCTGCATTTCGTCGAGAGCCGTGACAACGCTCTTATAGGAAGCGCGCGGAGTGGCCTTGATGATCACAACAGGACGTGTGAGGGTGGAGTCGTTACGGATTTCCTTGGCTTTGGCCTTGTAGATGCTGTCGTTGACTTCGTCCTTCTTGGAGAATTCTTTAGCTTTCCACTTGGCTTTGAGATCGACGATTTTGGTGTAAACGTCCTTATTCTTTTTCTGAAGGACGGCGCGGATGCCGCGGGCAACACCATCTTCGTTGCCGAGGAATTCGGATTCTTGGAGGTTGCTGTCGCTTCCGTCGGGGGTGATCATAGCGATACCCTCGTAGAAATAGACATACTCCTTAGTGGCCACGCCGTTCTCATCGACATCGCTGTCGAGAAGGATGGTGATGGCCTCCGACTCTTTTGCTTTGTTCTGCTCGTTCTGCTCAACCTTTTCATTCGTAGGGAGCGCAATCTGGAGGGTTTGCGACTTAATCATGGTCGTACAGAGCATGAAGAACGTGATCAGAAGCATGTTCATGTCAACCATCGGGGTGAAGTCGACGCGAACGTCTTTTTGTTCGGAATATCTTTTACCTCTTTTTGCCATAATTAATCCTCCTCTGTTTTAAGGGCTGTCATTAGAGAGAACTTGTTCATTTTGAGTGTTTGGAGGTTGTCCATAACCACCTCGATAACTTCGTAGGGAGTGGAGGCGTCAGCCTTAATAGCCACTCCGAGGCCGCTCTTGACGGCCTTCTTGAAGTTTTCGTTGTCGGTGTTGTATGCGGCACGCATCCAAATTTGGAACTCGTTCGGTTTCTCCAAATCCTTGTTCATGTCGATTGGGATGCCGGCGCCCGCGCCCTCAGGCTTGGAGGGGTCGAGGTATTTGTCGCGTTGGTCGAGGGGCATCTCCAACCATTCCTTTAGTTTAGCGAAAGGCAAACCGTACATATAAGTCGAGCCGAATGTCTTGACATTCTCTTTTGTCAGCTGAATTTTCTGGCTGTGGCTCTTATTGTAGGTTTCGACCGCGTTGGTCAAAATGGCCTCACGCATTTTCTCGCTTGAATAAGTAGAGTCGCGGTCACCTGAGATGGCGAAGAACACTTTTCCTTCGGGGTTGACGAGAACCGTCAGAAGGTTTTGTTCGGGCACTTTTTCTTCGGCCACTGATGCCGGAGTGATGACGGTAACCGGCTCTTTGTTAAGGAAGGTTGATGTCAACATGAAGAAAGTAAGGAGCAGAACGGTCACGTCACTCATCGCCGTCATGTCGATGAATGGCTTTTTCTTTTCTGTCTTAACTCTTCCCATAGTTGTTTTCCTATAAAGATGTTATTGTAACTTTGGGAATGTTATTAGTTCTTTGCTTCGAAAACAGAGATGATGACAGCACCGGCCTCGTTCATCGTGTAGGTGATGTTGTTGATCATCGTGTCGAAATAGTTGTAAGAGATAACGGCGAGGGCACCGGTTGCGATACCGGAAGCGGTGTTGACAAGTGCCTCAGAAATACCGACAGAAAGAGCTGCCGAGTCGGGTGCGCCTGAATTACCGAGAGCGGAGAACGAACGGATCATACCGAGCACCGTACCGAACAGACCCATAAGGGTACCGAGAGTGGTTTCGGTGAAGATGACGGGCATATTCTTCTGGAGGGTAGGCATCTCCATGTTGATTTGCTCGTCGAGGGCATTGCGGATGGCAAGGATTTTGTCTTCCTTCTTGAGTGTTTTCTCTTCGCTCATTTCAGCATATTTCTCAACGGCTGCGAGAACTGCGTTACCAATGGCACCGCCTTGTTTCACACAGACTTTCTTTGCGCCTTCAACGTCGTTGGCTTCGAGGGCTTTCTTCAGGCTGCCTGCAAAAGCCGCAACGTTCTTGCTGCCTTTAGCTTTGTTGAGAGCGATGAAACGCTCAACAGAGAGTACGATTACCAAGAAGAGGAGACCTAAGATGATAGGCACAACGAAACCGCCTTCATACATTGTCCCCATCAGGTTGACGGGATGGTTTCCTTCATCAAAGTTGCTGCTGGCACCGAGTACGAAATAGAAGAACAGGTGCGAAGCGACGAAACAGAGAATAATCACTAAAATAGTGCTAAGGCCGGCTTTCTTGGCTGTCTTTGCCTTGGGAGCGGCTTTCTGAGCATTGGGCTTTTGAGCTTCCATAATTTAATAAATTGATGTTAATTTTTGTTTGATAAATAATATAAAATTGTTTGTAGATGTTCTATGGCGCAGTTTTCTGGCAATTTTTGGTATAAAATTACCTGCAAATTTATTATTATATTTTCAACTCTCAAAATTTTGTCGCCTTTTTTTTGACTTTTTCTAATTAAAACGTCATTTTTATCCTCTTATTGTCCATTTCGGGCAATCAATCTGAATAAGAACAGCCATCTTCGCCACGCATCGCCGGATGCGCGCCCACAGCCGCCAGTCAAACGTCTTTCAAACCTCTTTTCCGACAATTAATGAAAAATTTCCTTAATTAGTGCTTGTTATTCAACAATAATAATTAAATTTGCAGTTTGAAACGTATTCTCGTAACGAAATAACGTACTATATATTTATGAATAAGTCAATCCGAATTAAGAAAGGCCTCGACCTTCGTCTTGTCGGAGGCATTGACAGCGGCGCGCCTCGGAGCGTATATACGCCCAAAGTGCTTGCCGTCGTTCCCGACGACTTCCGCGGATTCGTCGCCAAACTTGAAGTCAAGGAGGGCGACTCCGTCAAAGCCGGCGACCCCGTCATGCGCGACAAGAGCCACGAGGAAGTGAAGCTCACTTCGCCTGTGTCGGGGCGCGTGTCGGCCATTGTGAGGGGTGCTCGTAGAAAAATCGAGCGCGTCGTGATTGAAGCCGACGGCAACAACGAAGCCATCACTTTCGATGTCAAATCAGCTTCCAACGCCGAAGGCCTGCGCTCCCTGCTCGCCGCAAGCGGGCTTTGGGCATGCCTGCGACAACGTCCTTACGACATCATTCCAAATCCCGACGCCACGCTGCGCGACATTTTCGTCACCGGCTTCGACTCCGCCCCACTCGCCCCAGAATTGTCGGCAGGAATCGATGCACAGCATGCTCGTAGCGGCGCGAAAGCGCTAACGCTCCTCACCGACGGCAATGTTTACATCTGCCAGCGCGCCAGTTCAGCCATCAACTTCGACGGCATCGACCGTGTGGTGGCCGTCGATGTCGAAGGACCCCACCCGGCAGGCAATGTCGGAGTGCAGATTGCCAACGTCAAGCCGGTCAACAAAGACGAAATCGTCATGACGCTCGACGTGGTCACTCTCGCACGTATCGGCCAGTTGCTCGCCACAGGGCGAGTGCCCTACTCCACCACCGTCGCCCTCACAGGCTCGGAAGTGGCAACGCCGCAGCTTATCGACACTATCATCGGAGCCGACCTCGCCCCGATGCTCGAAGGAAAGCTGTCCGACACTCCCCACAAGCGCATCATTTCAGGCAACGTGCTGACCGGCTGGAAAGTCGAGCCCGACGGGTTCCTACGCTTCCCCTACCGCCACATCACCGTCATCCCCGAAGGCGACGACGTGGCCGACTTCCTCGGCTGGGCCTCGCTCTCGCCGAAGAAAATGAGCGTGAACCGATCATTCCCAGGCCACTTCCTCTTCCGTAAGCGCTTCGCCCCCGACGCACGCATTCTCGGAGGCAAACGCGCCATGATTATGTCGGGCGAATACGACCGGGTGTTCCCCATGGACATCCTGCCCGAATATCTCCTTAAAGCCATCATCTCCCGCAACATTGAGCAGATGGAACAACTCGGCATCTACGAGGTGGCTCCCGAAGACTTCGCGCTTGCCGAATATGTCGATTCCTCCAAGCTCGAGCTTCAGAAAATTGTGGAAGAAGGCCTTGAATACTTACGCAAAGAACTCAACTAATCCCTCAACTCGACATGAAAGCATTACGCAAATATTTAGACAAAATCAAGCCTAAATTCGAAGAGGGAGGCAAGCTCCATGCTTTCCGTTCGGTTTTCGACGGCTTTGAGACTTTTCTGTTCACTCCGCGCACCACTTCCACATCGGGTGTGCACATCCACGACAGCAACGACTCCAAGCGCACGATGATTATCGTGGTGATGGCCCTGATGCCTTGCTTGCTGTTCGGAATGTATAACGCCGGCTATCAACACTGGCTCGCCATCGGCGCATCCTCGTTCCCCTTCTGGAGCCTCATGCTCTACGGTTTTCTCGCAATCCTTCCCACAATCGTGGTCAGTTACGTCGTGGGCCTCGGAATAGAATTTGTCGTGGCTCAATGGCGTGGCGAAGAGATTCAGGAAGGTTTTCTCGTCACAGGCATGCTGATTCCGCTCATCTGCCCCATCGACACCCCCTTGTGGATGATTGCCGTGGCCACGGCCTTTGCCGTGATTTTCGCCAAAGAGGTGTTCGGCGGTACAGGATATAATATATTTAATGTGGCACTCGTCGCGCGTGCGTTCCTCTTCTTCGCCTATCCGGCGAAAATGAGCGGCGACAAGGTGTTTGTCGCGCACGACACAATCCTCGGCTTAGGCGACAGCGCGATAGCCGACGGCATCACCTGCGCCACCCCGCTCGGACAGATAGCCACCCACGCCGGCGATGCCGCCCCAGTCGTCACCGACCTTTCCGGCAGCGCCATTTCCACATTCGACGCATTCATCGGCCTCATCCCGGGTTCGTTTGGAGAGACTTCCACTCTCTGCATCCTCATCGGTGCCGCCATCCTGCTCTTCACCGGAGTGGCAAACTGGAGGGTGATTCTCTCTGTGTTCGTTGGCGGCGCCGCAATGGCTTCGCTCTCCTATGCCCTGCAAACGCCCACCTACCCCGCGTCGATGATTAATCCGCTCGACCAGCTCCTGCTCGGCGGATTCGCTTTCGCCGCCGTGTTTATGGCCACCGACCCCGTGACTGGCGCCCGCACCCACACCGGACAGTATATCTACGGTTTCCTTATCGGTGTGTTGGCAATCCTAATACGCGTTTACAACACCGGTTATCCCGAAGGCGCGATGCTAGCCATCCTGCTCATGAACGCCTTCGCTCCGCTTATCGATTATTGTGTTGTCCAATCCAACATCCGCCGACGCCTGCGCCGCGCGAACGTTAAAAAATAAGGAGGCTCGGATATGAATAAACAAAGCAATACTTACACTGTGATTTATATCATTCTTCTCGTCGTTGTCGTGGGCACGGCCATGGCGCTCACCGCCCTCGCCCTCAAACCTTCACAGAAAGCCAACGCCGACGCCGACAAGATGAAGCAAATTCTCGCTTCTATCAAAATCACGCCCGAAAAAGCCGACATCATCGACGCGTTCAACCAATACGTCACCGACCAGTACGTCGTGGACTCGAAAGGCCAAAAAGTCGAGAGTGCCGTTAAGGCGTTCGACGTGAATGTCGCCGAAGAGTCGAAGAAAGACGCTGCCGACCGGCTTCTCCCCGTCTATGAATCGACGGTTGACGGAGCCAAGAAATATATCATCCCCGTTTACGGCGCGGGCCTTTGGGGTCCGATATGGGGATATGTGGCTCTTAACGACGACCGCAACACCGTCTATGGAGCCTACTTCTCCCATCAGGGGGAAACCCCCGGTCTGGGAGCGGAAATCGCCAAGCCTGAATTCGGCGCCAAATTCGTCGATAAGCAATTCTTCAAGGACGGCGAGTTCAAGTCTATAGCCGTGGTCAAAGCCGGCAACAAGCCCCTAAATGGCGAAGACTACATCGACGGCGTGTCGGGCGGAACCATCACCAGCAAAGGTGTCGATTCCATGCTCCGCAACTGCATGTCGGCATATCAAGAATTTTTAAAAAACAAACAATAAGTTATGGCAGAGAAAGTTACAAACAAATCCGTGCTTTTCAACCCCTTCTCGAAAAACAACCCCGTTGTTGTTCAGATTTTGGGTATATGCTCGGTCCTGGCAGTCACTGCCAAGCTTGAGCCGGCTCTCGTGATGGGCATTTCCGTCATCGCCGTGCTGGCGTTTTCCAATGTGGTGATTTCACTCCTTCGAAATACTATCCCCACAAACATCCGCATCATCGTCCAGCTCGTGGTTGTCGCCGGACTGGTGGTGATTGTCGATCAGCTTTTGAAAGCTTATGCTTATGAAGTGAGCCTTCAGCTTTCAGTATTTATCGGCTTGATAATCACCAACTGCATATTGATGGGACGTTTGGAGGCCTTCGCCATGGCGAACAAGCCTTGGCCGTCGTTCCTCGACGGCGTGGGCAACGGAGCGGGTTATGCCATTATCCTCATCATCGTGGGATTCTTCCGCGAACTGCTCGGTAGCGGCACTTTGCTGGGATATCAAGTCATTCCGCAATGGTGTTACGACCACGGCTACGTCAACAACGGCCTGATGATCCTTCCCCCCATGGCGCTTATCACCGTGGCTTGCATCATCTGGGTCCATCGTTCAATCAACAAAGACTTACAGGAGGACTAAAACATGGATGCACTCAACCTATTCATTCGGTCGATTTTCGTCGATAACATGATCTTCGCCTACTTCTTGGGCATGTGCTCGTTCTTGGCCGTGTCGAAGAATGTGAAAACGGCGCTCGGACTCGGGGTGGCTGTGACATTCATGCTCATCATCACCCTCCCCATCAACTACTTACTTGAGACTTACGTGCTCCGCGAAGGTGCTCTGCGGTGGCTTGGCCCTGAATACGCCAACGTTGACCTCAGCTTCCTGTCGCTGGTGATGTTCATCGCCGTGATTGCGTCGATGACTCAGCTCGTCGAAATGTTCGTCGAGAAATACAGCCCCTCGCTCTATGCGTCGCTCGGCATTTTCCTGCCGCTCATCGCCGTCAACTGTGCCATTCTCGGCGGCTCGCTGTTCATGCAGCAGCGCGATTTCCCGGGCGTGGGTACGGCTATTGTCGCCGGTGCCGGTTGGGGTCTGAGCTGGCTGATCGCTATCGTGGCCATCGCAGCCATCAGAGAGCGGCTCGCCTCTTTCTCCAACATTCCCAAGCCGCTCCGTGGTGTGGGCATCACTTTCATCATCACCGGCCTGATGGGCATCGCTTTTATGAGTTTCCTCGGCATTAAAATTTGATTTACCACTATGACTATCTTAGCAATAGATTTCACAACAATATATGTGGGAGTGGGCATCTTCCTGCTCCTGACATTGCTTCTCGTGGCCGTGCTCCTCGTCGCGAAAAAACGCCTCGTCAACACGGGCGACGTCAACATCGTCATCAACGGCGACAAGAAGCTCACTGTCGAATCAGGCAAATCGCTCCTCACCACCCTCACCGACTCGGGAATACTACTCGGCTCGGCTTGCGGCGGCAAAGGCAGCTGCGGTCAATGCCGTGTGAAAGTCACCAACGGCGGCGGGCAGATTCTCCCCACCGAGACCGTCCACTTCTCTCGTCGCGAGCAGAAGGAGGGTTGGCGTCTCGGATGCCAAGTGAAGGTGAAGGACAACCTTGAAATCGAACTTCCCGCTTCGGTGCTCGATGTCAAGGAATACGAATGTACGGTGGTTTCAAACAAAAACGTGGCCACTTTCATCAAGGAGTTTATCGTCGCGCTGCCCGAAGGCGAACACATGGACTTCGTTCCCGGCTCTTATGCGCAGATTAAAATTCCGCCCTACGAAATGGACTACGACAAGGACATCGACAAAGACTCCATCGGCGAAGAATATCTCCCCTCGTGGGACAAATTCGGTCTGTTCTCCCTCAAATGCAAGAACACCGAGCCTACCATCCGAGCTTATTCAATGGCCAACTAGCCCGCCGAAGGCGACCGATTTATGCTCACTGTGCGCATTGCCACTCCCCCGTTCAAGCCCAAACCTCAAGTGGGCTTCATGGATGTGATGCCGGGCATCGCCTCGTCGTATATTTTCTCGCTCAAGCCGGGCGACAAGGTGATTATGTCAGGTCCTTTCGGCGACTTCCGTCCGCGATTTGACTCGAAGGCCGAAATGATTTGGGTGGGCGGCGGCGCCGGCATGGCTCCCCTGCGCTCGCAAATCATGCACATGACCCGCACTCTCCACACCACTGACCGCGAGATGCACTACTTCTACGGCGCACGCGCGCTCAACGAGGTGTTCTATCTCGACGACTTCCTCGAGCTGGAGAAAGAGTTCCCCAACTTCCACTTCCACCTCGCGCTCGACCGTCCCGATCCTGCCGCCGACGCCGCAGGAGTCAAGTACACGCCAGGGTTTGTGGCAAACGTCATGAACGAAACATATCTCAAGGATCATCCCGCTCCCGAAGACGTGGAATATTATATGTGCGGCCCGGGCCCGATGTCGAAAAGCGTGGAAGTGCTGCTCGACAGCCTCGGAGTGCCTCGCGAGAACCTTATGTTCGACGACTTCGGTGGATAACCGCCTTCCCGACGTCGATTTCAGGTTAGCCTGAAGTCGATGTCGGTCGTTTAACTCGAATCTGTCATTCTGTTTATGCGCTGGCCACCGATTCTGGCATAGGCTCGACAGCGACTGACGACAACCTCAACACAACTACAATATTTGTTAACCAAAAATAGACTCAACCAGATGAAAAAACCCTATGTAATTGGTGTTGACATGGGCGGCACCAACACCGTTTTCGGAATCGTCGATGCCGAAGGAAAAATCCTCGCTTCCGATTCCATTAAAACCGCCGTACCCGTTCTCGAAGACTACATCGAGCAATTCTACAATGCCGTGACCAAACTCATCAAAGAGGCAGGCGTTGAAGGCCAAATCCAAGGCATCGGCATCGGCGCTCCCAACGCCAACTATTTCACGGGAGCAATCGAAGCCGGAGTGAACCTTCCCTGGCCCACACCCATCCCTCTTGCCAAAATCATCGAAGAGAAATTCAAACTCCCCGTGGCCATCACTAACGACGCCAACGCCGCCGCTATGGGCGAAATGACCTACGGCGTGGCCCGCGGCATGAAGGACTTCATCATGATCACCCTCGGCACCGGCGTGGGGTCGGGAATCGTCATCGACGGAAAGGTGGTCTATGGCCACGACGGTTTCGCCGGCGAACTCGGACACGTGCTCGTACGCCGCGAAAACGGACGAATGTGCGGCTGCGGCCGTTGCGGTTGCCTCGAAGCTTACTGTTCGGCTACAGGTGTGGCACGTACAGCCAGAGAATATCTCGTGTCATCGACCGAACCGTCAATTCTCCGCGAAATGCCCTCCGAAAAAATCACTTCCAAGGACGTGTACGACGCAGCCGTAAAGGGCGACAAAATCGCAAAGGACGTTTTCGACTTCACAGGCACAATGCTGGGCGAGGCCCTTGCCGACTTCACGGTGTTCTCGTCGCCTTCGGCTTTCGTTCTCTTCGGCGGACTGACAAAGGCGGGCGAACTGCTCCTCAAACCTCTCCGCGAGGCCATGGACCGCAACATGATCAAAATGTTCCGCGGAAAGGTCCAAATTCTCCTCTCCGAACTTAAAGAGTCCGACGCCGCTGTGCTCGGAGCTTCCGCTTTGGGATGGGAAGCCAAGTTTTCCGACTGACATCACTATGTTTTGATGATTTCGCAAACTGAAATCAACATTCCCGCCCATCATCGCGGATGTCATCTAATCACGGAGCTCATCGTCGGGCAGTTGCCTCAACTGCCCGAACGTGGGCTTCTTCATCTTCATATCCTCCACACCTCGGCGGCGCTCACCCTCAACGAGAACTACGACCCCGACGTGCGACGCGACCTCGACGCCATCCTCGACCACATCGTGCCGGAGCGTCAGCACTACTTCACCCACACCCTCGAAGGCGACGACGATATGCCCGCCCACGCCAAAGCCGCGCTAATCGGTCCGTCGCTTACTATTCCCATCTCACGGCATCGCCTCCGCTTGGGAACATGGCAGGGAATCTACCTTTGCGAATTTCGCAATAACGGCGGCCCTCGTATAGTCGTCGCCACCATTATCGGCGAATGACATGGACGGACTCGTTATCAAAAATACCGGCAGCCTATACACCATCGCCCTCGACGACGGAACATCTATTGTGGCTAAAGCAAAGGGAAATTTCCGAATCCGCGGCATCCGCACCACTAATCCCGTGGCCGTTGGCGACCGCGTCAGCGTTAGCCGTAACGACTCCGACACCGCTTACATCACCGCAATCATCCCTCGCCGGAACTACATAATCCGCCGAGCCACTAATCTTTCGAAGGAAGCGCAAATAATCGCCGCAAACCTCGACCAAGCCCTTTTGATTGCCACCCTCGCCCACCCGACGACTTCCACCACTTTCATCGACAGGTTTCTCGCCACCGCCGAAGCCTACCGCGTGCCCGCCGTCCTTGTCATCAACAAAATCGACCTTCTCTCCGACCCCGACGACATCGCACTCGCCGATGCCGTGGCCTACCTTTACCGCTCGATAGGCTACACCGTGATTCTCGCTTCGGCCGCCACCGGCGAAGGAATCGACGAGCTTCGCTCAACGCTCTCAAATAAAACCACCTTGCTCTCAGGCAATTCCGGCGTCGGAAAATCTACCATCATCAACACACTGCTCCCGGGTCTGAATCTCCGCACTGCCCAAATTTCCGACATCCACGACACCGGAATGCACACCACCACCTTCTCGGAAATGTTCCGCCTCCCCGACGGAGGATACATCATCGACACTCCGGGTGTGAAAGGGTTTGGAACGGTCGATTTCAACAAAGCCGAAGCATCGCACTATTTCCCAGAGATATTCCGAGTCGGACGAAACTGCCGATACTCCAATTGCACACACACGCACGAACCCGGATGCGCCGTGCGCGACGCACTTGAGCAAAACCTCATTTCCCAATCTCGCTACACTTCCTACCTCTCCATTCTCGACGACACCGACCCCACTGCCGACAAGTACCGCAAGCCCTACTGACCTCG